>JAFUUG010000361.1 GCA_017483905.1 Bacillota bacterium | reverse complement strand
GGAAGGATTATCGAGCTTGATGACATATTGCATCTTCATGTAAGTGATTTCACGAAGAAGTATAACTTCAAATCATCGCTTCAGGCTTTTGAAAAATATCTTTCGGTCTACAAGATCATTACAGGCGAGGACATTATTCTCTCTTATCAGCGTGATATTGCAAGATCGAGAGAACGACTGAAACGCCTTAGCAGTATAAACACAATGGATCTTCTTGGCGTGAGCGTATAAGGAAAGGGGTTATTATGTTAGTATATTCCAAAGAAAGATATTTACCGACAAAAACAGGAATTATCACGATAGAATGCAGTGACGGCGGATTTATCTATGCAGGAGTAAAGGCATATAATTCGGGTGTGATACTGTCGCAGAATCCGGGATATAACAACAAGGAAAATCTGATCGTTGTTTCAAAGCCCAAAAATACTTCAAGAAGAAAAAGTATCGACCAATTTTATGATGAGCTTCCCAATCCGTTAAAGCCGCTTGCATATCTTTTGTATCTTGCTGAGTCGGATTACACCGACTTTTCGGAGCAGGTAGGTGTTTTAAGCGTAATATTGCAGTTCATATATCCTACATATTGGTTTGAAACACCGAAAGAACAGCGGATAGATATGAATTTCGGTTCAACAATAAAAGCGGAGTACGAATATGATTGGAAAAACTTCTTTGATACAAGCATCAAATATGATGATATTGTAAATCCGAAAGAAAGCAAAGAAAAATTTCCGATATATGTCATAAATGCTGCTTATTCGGAAAATCCGTTTGGAAACATGAGATCTGATTTTTCGGGTAATATGAGTGAAGTAAGGTCAAGTGTAAATGCTGAATTTGACGAAAACGGAAATGCTGTCATTGATATTGATTTTGACGATCTTCCGGATATTGATGATACGGAAATATCGGATATTTCCGAAGAAAAAATCAATGATACAGAAGATACCGATCCGGCAGACGAAGAAGAGGACAAGACAGAAAAACCTCTCGAAAATGAGATGGATGCGGCATACAGAAGGCTGCTTAGTTAGAGGGAGGTGAAAAAATGGCTGTAAGTATTTTTCTTGTATTTGCGTTTTCTCTTATAATGCTCTTTCCGAGGGCAATGCTTGCCGCAAAGCTGGAACTTGAATATAAGAGGCTTTTTGACCCTAAGATTAAAAGCAGAGAAGTCAAACTGCTTCCGTATTTGATACCGTATTACGGCGGAGTAAAGCTTTGTGAAAATATGGGTTCCGATTTTTTGGCACATATGTCAAAGGTAGTCGGAGTGCTGACGGTGTTATGTGTTGTGAATACAACTATATTCAGAGTAATGGGGATTACGGACGGTTGGTATCCGGTAATAAGCATTTACTGCAATATGGCTGTATTTACGCTTAATTATCTTATGCTTGTTGTTATAGCTTTCAGATGCGGAAGAACAATACAAGCTCCGTTAAGTGCTGCTCTCTGCATAGTACCGCCGCTTAGCTTCTATATGCAGACAACGGTTGTAAGACACTTTTTTAAAGTAAATAAAGACGATCTTAGAGACACATTTGCAGAATAATGGAGTGTTTAGCTTATGGAAATATTTAAAAATATGGATCCTGTGGGAACTGTAGCTATAATAATCGGAGTATCGCTTGTAATCGGTTTTATTTACAATTCTTGGTCGGGTTCATCGGGAGGCGGAGGAAGCTCAACCAAAAGCAGCAAAAAAAGTGGACGAAAGAAATCGCCTATACCGAAAAAGCAAAAGAAAAGCAAAAGTGATGAATAATGGATGCTTTGTTTATATTTATATGTTTGGGAGCCGTCTATCTTAAAAATCGTAAAAGAAACAAAAATACGGCTGATATGGAAAAACGGCTTAATCCCGATAAACATAAAAGTACCAATGCTTTTGTCAAGCTTTATGATTTTGTTATTGGAAAGGGCGGATTATAGTGCTTTACAATGTTTTCAATATTGCGGTGCTGACTGCGGTATTTATTGTTCAGATGCTTGTTCCTATGGCAGAAGGGGGAAGAACATATTTTGCCTATATCGTTCCGTGGCTGCTTATTATATTCAGAGGTATGTTTGTGCTGAAATTGTTCGGTATTCCTATAAGGGCAAAAATACCGATGATAGGC
>JAFUUG010000360.1 GCA_017483905.1 Bacillota bacterium | reverse complement strand
TACCTTGTGTCTTATCCTTATGTTATTTGCAACAATATTTCTTCTCAGATCGAGGTATCTGTATTTGAGTCTCATTTCCGTATTTACATTAATGCTGTCCTCTATCTGAAAAGGTATGCCCTCAGACTCTGATAATATTTTAAGTTCTTTTACACTTATCTCAACAGTACCCGTTTTCATTTCGGGATTTATGTTCTTTTCTGTTCTCTTTTCCACAGTGCCCGTTACAGCAAGTACAAATTCACTTCTTATCGTCTTATCCTTTTCGATTATCTCCTTTGAATTTGTATCACCGTCAACGACTATCTGAACGATGCCTGTTCTGTCCCTAAGAAGTATAAAACTGAAATGACTGAAAACTCTTCTTCTGTTCACCCAGCCCATTACCGTAACTTCTTTGCCTATCATATCCTCGTTTACTTCACCGCAGTAAACTGTTCTTTTCATTCCTTGCATTAATTCGCCCATTTTTATTATCTCCTATTTTTTAAAAAGCATTCTTTATATCATCAAGCGATACTTGTTTTTGTTCGCCGTTTCGCATATTTTTGACAGTTATATATTTTCCCTTTTCTTCGTCTTCCCCGATTATAGCCGCATAGGCAATACCGCATTTGTCTGCGTATTTCATTTTTTGCTTCATGCCCTTTGAGCCGTAATACACATCTGTCTTTAATCCTGCCTCTCTTATCTTATCAGCCGCATTAAGCACATAGCTGTTTATCTCATCCATCGGCACTACAAGCACATCTACAAGACCCATTTCCTCCGCACTTATTATCTTCTTGTCAATAAGCTGTGAGAATAATCTTGTAAGTCCTATCGAAATACCTATACCGGGAAGTTTCTGCTTTGTATAGAATTCCGTAAGATTGTCATATCTTCCGCCCGAGCATACGCTTCCGAGTTCTCTGTAATCATCAAGCACCGTTTCATATACCGTACCCGTATAATAATCAAGTCCTCTTGCAATAGTAAGATCTATCGTGAAGTAGCTCTCCTCTATCCCAAAATTTCTCATATATCCGCATACTTCTTCTATTTCTTTTACACCCTCGCAAAACATCTCATTATCAACGCCGAGTTTTTTAAGTGCCTCTGTCTTTTCATCATTGCTTCCGCCGATAGATACGAAATCAAGTATCTTCTTTATATCCCCAGTTGATATTTCAAATTCCGCAAGTTCTTTTTCAACATTTTCTCTGCCTATCTTCTCTATCTTATCTATCGTTCTTAATATATCGGATATTTTATCGGATAATCCAAGACTTGAAAAGAAACCGTTAAGGATCTTTCTGTTGTTTATCCTCACCGTAAATTTGCCGAAATCAAGCTTTTTGAATACATTGTATATCACCGCAGGCATTTCCGCATCGTATACAAGGCTCAATTCATCATTTCCGATTATATCTATATCGCACTGATAAAATTCTCTGAATCTTCCCTTCTGAGGTCTTTCCCCTCTGTATACCTTGCTCATCTGGTATCTCTTGAACGGAAATACAAGATCTCCGTAATGCTGTGCAACATATCTCGCCAGCGGAACAGTAAGATCAAATCTGAGTGAAAGGTCATTGTCACCCTTTGTAAATCTATATATCTGTTTCTCCGTTTCTCCGCCCGCCTTTGCAAGCAATATTTCCGATAATTCTATCACAGGTGTATCAAGGGGCAGAAATCCGAAGCTTTCATACACTTCCCTTATAGTATCATACATTTTATTGAATAATATCTGCTCTTTTGGCAGCAGCTCCATAAATCCCGATAATATTCTCGGTTTCATTTTATCTGCCATCAAAAAACACATCCTTTCTCTCTATCATTTCATCAATTCTGTTTATATAATCATCAACGCTTTTCACATTGAATACTCTCTCTATCCTGTTACCTCTGCCCTCGTACCATTTTGTCGAGCCTCCCGCTCCAACAGCAGCAATACATTGCTTTTCCTCCATTATCTGCACATTGTATACCGACTCGTATCCGTCTTTGCAATACCCAACATTTTCAAAATTACCGAGCATATTCTTTTGCCTGTACATATAATAAGGATGCATATCCGCATTATAACAGTATTTAGCGGCAATATCAAGCATTTTTTCCATTTCCTTTGCCTGTATCAGATAGTATTCATCAAGTTTTTCCCTCAGCCTTGATGCCCTCTTTACCGCAAGCGTATGAACCGTTATACTCTCCGGAGATAATTTTATTATCTCCTCCATCGTATGCTTTACATCATCGGACTTTTCTCCGGGAAGTCCCAATATTATATCCGTATTTATATTGTAATGCCCCTCTTGTCTTGCCATCTCAAAGGCACTTATAAAATCCCCGACATTATGCTCACGCCCTATCGTTTCAAGCGTCTTGTCGTTCATTGTCTGCGGATTTACAGATATGCGGTTTACACCGTATTTCTTCATTACTTTCAATTTTTCTCTTGTTATAGTATCTGCTCTTCCTGCCTCTGCACAATATTCTTTTGTCGGTTTTTTTATATATTTTCCGATCATCTCAAATAGTCTTTCAAATTGCTCTTCATTAAGCGAAGTCGGTGTGCCTCCTCCGATATATATACTTTCTACATCTTTATCTTTCAGTCTTTCAAATGTATATCTCATTTCTTTTTCAAGGCAGTCAAGATAAATATCAACTTTCTTTTCATAATTTTTTATAGGATATGAAGTAAACGAACAATACAGACATCTTGTCGGACAAAACGGAATACCGACATAAATGCCTATCTTATTCATATCGTTTTCCGACAATATTTTTTTCTCGGTCTTTGCCACATTAAGTGATAATCTTGCCTTGTCCTCTCTTACAAGAAACTTTTCTTCCATATCCTTTATAATATCATCATCGCAAAAGCCTTCCGCCCACATATCCATTACTCTTTTTGCAGGTCTTATCCCCGTCAGTATTCCCCATGGCATTTCTATTTCCATTAT
>JAFUUG010000359.1 GCA_017483905.1 Bacillota bacterium | reverse complement strand
CTACAACAACAAGGGGTGTGAAAAATTTCTCACACCCATGTAATTCAGCCTTATCACATTTTTTCCCTCATAGAATTAAATATTGCGATCAATGCCACTCCCACATCGGCAAATACAGCCAGCCACAGATTAGCTATTCCAAACGCCGCAAGCAAAAGCACGATAATTTTTACTCCCATAACGAAAATAATATTTTCCTTTATTATTTTCATCGTATTTTTCGATAACTCTATAGCCTCTGCTATCTTTTCAATATCATCATTCATTATGACCACATCTGCCGCCTCTATTGCCGCATCAGAGCCAAGACCGCCCATTGCCGCCCCTATATCCGAAATTGCTATCACAGGAGCATCATTTATACCGTCCCCCACAAATATAGTTTTTCTTTCATTTCCTTTCATTATTTCTTCGATCTTTTCTACTTTATTCTCAGGCAGAAGTTCACTGTATATTTTCTTTATTCCTATACTTTCTCCCACATCTTCAGCTGTTTTCTTTTTATCTCCCGTAAGCATCACCGTTTCGTAGACACCGATCTTTTCAAGCAAATCCACTGCTTTTTTTGCATTTTCCTTTATAATATCCGAAAATACGATATATCCTGAGTATCTTCCGTCATATCCTATATGAAGCACCGTTCCGCTCTCATCTGTCTCATCACATTTTATACCAAGCTTTTTCATAAGTCTTTCATTACCTATCGCCAATACCTTTCCGTCATGATCGACCGTCATTCCGTATCCTTTTTCTTCTTTTATATTTTGAACTTTGCTTTCTTTACTTTCATATTCCGAAAATTCATTCACAAAAGCCTTTGCAACAGGGTGATTTGAATATTTCTCGGCAGCATAAACTCCTGCAAGCACATTCTTGTCATAGACTGTTGATCTCTTCGCAGAAAATACGCCTTTCGTCAGCGTACCCGTTTTATCGAAAACCACTGTACCGACATCTGCAAGCAATTCAAGATAATTTCCGCCTTTTATAAGTATTCCTCGCCTTGATGCCTCGCCTATGCCGCTGAAAAATCCAAGCGGTATCGACACAACAAGCGCACAAGGACACGACGCCACAAGAAATGTCAATGCTCTGTGTACCCATATTCCTGCATTTTCCCAGCCTGTTATAATATTTGGTATTATTGCAATGGCAATAGCGGCAAAAACTACCGTCATAGTATATTTACCTGCAAATCTCGTTATGAATTTCTCGCTTTTTGCCTTTTTGCTTCCCGATCTTTCCACAAGTTCAAGTAATTTTGCAACCGTTGAATCAGTGTATTCCCTCGTAACTTTTACCTTTATTATTCCCGTATTGTTTATCGAACCGCTGAGTACCTCATCACCCTCTCCGATCTCAACAGGCAAAGATTCCCCGGTAAGTGTACTCATATCAACAAACGAGCTACCTTCCGTAACAACACCGTCAAGCGGGATCTTTTCCCCTGCTTTGATAACTATTATATCCCCTGCTTTAATTTCTTCCGGTGCTGCTTTCCTTGTTTCGCCGTTTTCAAATATATTCGCATATTCCGGCATGATATTTATAAGAGCCTTTACAGATCTTCTCGATTTGTCAACAGCCATATCCTGTAATGTTTCCCCCACCTGATAAAAAAGCATAACAGCCGCCGCCTCCGCAAAATCATTCAGTACAAAAGCACCTATGGAAGCAACACTCATCAAAAAATTTTCGTCAAATATCCTTCCCTTTAAAATATTCTTTACCGATTTGAAAAGTACCTCATATCCAACAACTATATACGATACCACAAACAGAGACTTTACTCCGCTTATAAGTCCGCTCACAAAAAATGCGATACTTATCCCTATCATCACAGCCTTAAATTTAGTATTATCTTCTTCCTCTTCAATGGCTTCTTCTGCCATCTTTTTCTTTTCGTATACATTAACACCGTCTTCCGTTTCATTTACTATCCTTACAATGTCATTATATACTTTTTCACGATTCTCCTCATCATCAATATAAACCGTCAATTCCTTACTGATAAAATTAAGCGTAGCCTCTGTTATATGTTCCGCTTGTTTTACTTTTTCTTCTATTTTTCCGGCACAGTGCGGACAATTAAGTCCCTCAAGCATCACTTCCATTACATTATCCATAAAAACACCTCCTATTCCCCGTATTTATTCTTATGCAGTATGTGACATAGACCTTGCTGTAAAAGGATAGAAACGTGTTCGTCATCAAGTGAATAAATGACCGCCTTTCCCTCTTTTCTGAATTTTACAAGATCATTCTGCCTTAATACTCTCAACTGGTGTGAAATTGCCGATTGTGTCATATCAAGTGCCTCCACAAGATCTCCGACACACATCTCCTGATTAAAAAGTGCATATAATATCTTTATCCTCGTCGAATCTCCGAACACCTTGAATACATCGGCAAGATCATATATGACCTCATCATCGAGAGCCTCACTTTTTGCTTTTGATACCTTGTCTTTATGCGAACATTCACACGTTTCGCATATATCGTATTTTATCATATATACGCCTCCGATATATGAACACTTATTCATATATTCATTATATATCATTTTATTATTTTGTCAATACTTTATTTCAATTTTCCCTTTACAACTTCAAAAAAAACACTTATTATATTATTATAATAAAAATAATCCGATACTTATTTAAGGAGATGATCTTTTGAAACATATAGTTCTCACAGGTGGCGGCACAGCAGGTCATGTAACGCCGAATATCGCCCTTATCCCGCAGCTTGAAAAAGAGGGTTATAAAATAACATATATCGGCAGTCATACCGGCATAGAAAAAGAACTCATTACTGCCCTTAATATACCATATTACAGTATATCTTCGGGTAAACTCCGCCGTTATGTAAATATAAAAAATTTTACGGATGCTTTTCGAGTTGTAAAAGGAATGGGTGATGCTCTTTTACTTTTAAGAAAATTAAAGCCCGACATCGTATTTTCAAAAGGAGGTTTCGTAAGCGTACCCGTAGTAATTGCCGCCGCAATGCTCAGAATACCGGTAATTATCCATGAATCCGATATAACGCCGGGGCTTGCCAATAAATTTTCCGTCCCCTTTGCTTCGGCAGTCTGTGCATCTTTTCCCGAAGCACTTGAGCATATTCCCAAGGAAAAGGCACATCTCACGGGTTCTCCTATCCGTCCCATACTTTTTGAGGGCGATAAGAAAAAGGGACTTGATTTCTGTATGTTCGACGATAAAAAGCCCGTACTTCTCGTAATGGGAGGCTCTCTTGGCTCTGTCAAAATAAATACAGCCCTGAGAAACAATATAGATAAACTTTTAGAGGATTTTCAGATAGTACATCTCTGCGGAAAGGGCAATCTTGATATGAGTCTTTCATCAAAAAAAGGTTATCGTCAGTTTGAGTATCTCTCATTTGAGCTTCCCGATATAATTGCTGCCGCAGATATTATCGTATCGAGAGCAGGTGCAAATTCCATCTTTGAATTTCTTGCTCTCAAAAAGCCGACACTTCTTATCCCTCTTCCCCTTTCGGCAAGCAGAGGCGATCAGATCCTTAATGCGGCATCATTTGAAAAACAAGGCTTTTCAAAAGTACTTGCGGAAGAAAATATCACCGATAAAACCTTCATCTCAGCAGTATCTTCTCTCTATACAGACAGAGAAAAATATATATCCGCTATGAAAAAAGAAGCCTCTCTCGACTCCGTAAAAGTCATTACAGATCTTATCAGAAGTTATATACATTAAAAAAGGTGCTGCAAAGCAGCACCTTTTTTAATGTATATTTTTAATTTTTTCGGTTAATCATAATACCATAAATTCTGTAAACAGGTGATATTATGAAAATTTCCCCCGAACTATCCGAAAACATAAACTATCTTGATGACCTTTTCAAAGACTGCGGTGATGTTGTAAGCCGCCGTTTTCCCATCGGAACATCTTCCCACCTAGACCTCTATATAATCTATATAGATGATATGGTAAATAGAGATGTTATTGATTTTTCAGTCATGCAGACTCTCCTTATCGAAATAAGAAAAGTACCTCCAACTCTCCCCTATGACCTCACTTCCGTAAAGGATATAATAAAAAACGGCGGTATCACAACAGCCGACATAAGCGAAGAGAACGACCTTGACAAAGCCGTCACTGAAGTCCTCTCAGGTAATACACTTTTACTTATAGACGGATGCAGCACCGCCATTATCCTCTCCACAAGGGGATACGCAAGCAGAGGTGTCACCGAAGCCGACACAGAAATAGCCGTACAAGGTTCAAAAGAATCATTTTCCGAATCTCTCCGCACAAATACCGTACTTCTCCGCCGCCGCATAAGAGATACAAATTTAAAGCTGAAACATCTTAAAATCGGCAGACGCAGCAAGACCGACATAGTAATATCCTATATCGACGATATAGTCCGCCG
>JAFUUG010000032.1 GCA_017483905.1 Bacillota bacterium | reverse complement strand
CTGAGGAAAACGGAATGATATTTTGTAGCCATCATCGACTTTTTCAATAACGGCAGCTTTTTCATACTCCTTATGAAGGGTAAGGGTATTTGACGTCATATCTTTATCATATACAGCGGGAATACTCAATACCATACTGTATATATCGGTATCTATGAAATATGTCGCAGGCTTAAGGTTATTGAAATTGGAAGTATTGACCCATTCGTTTTTATCGGTATCAACGTATCTGACTTCTATTTTATTGCCCGGAATGAGGATAGATGAATAATAGTCCTGTTTATTTGTTTGTTTAAATTCATAACGTCTTATCCAGTAATAATCATTATTTGAAAGTTTTATATCTGTTTGCTTTATTACGGCAAGGTCATTTTCAATTGTATTTTCATTTCTGTCCATGGTGAACTTTTCAGCAGTATTTGCAGGCATTGCACTGCTTACATTGTATATTTCAAGTGCATCGCCTCTTAAAGGATTTCCGAAAGCATCTCTCGGAATTTCGGTAGTTGCTTCTGTTGTTGTTTCGATAAATGCTGTGGTAGTTTCGGTCGGAGCTTCGGTGGTGAGCTCGGCAGTTTCAAGCGTTGCAGATTCTGTTGCAGTAGTTACACTTATACCTGTATAGCTTTTTCCTCCGCTTCTTCCTCTTGCTGCGGCATAAGAGATACTGCTTGTCATAATTATGCCGAAAATTACAAGCAGAAAAAAGCAAATCTTGTATTTCAATTAAAACACTCCTTAATTCAAAGATATAAAAATATTTTTTGACATTAAAAAATGACAAATCAATTACATTATATGAAGTTGATAAGAATACATAATGTGTTTAAAAAATATTATAAATATCTTCATATATATTATTTTAGATTTTATAACTATTATAACATTAAATTTATGTCTGTTCAATTGTTTTTTTCAAAACTATCTCCTTATGTACACATCGCAAACAATGCTGCAAATACAAGACACAGCATAAATATTTTTTTTACTTTTATCATAATTTCGCTCCTTTACATATTTTTAATCTAAGGAAACACTGATCAAACCCCATGCAAATATTTGGGGAAACGCTGATTGATTCAAAATTTTACGTTATATTTTACGATTGCGTAAGGATCATTTGATGAGAGCGGACTGCATTACAGGGGAAGAATTATTTTCCGTGACATTGAACCATACGAGTTTACCGTTTTTATAAACAGGCCTGCAATTTGAGAGAGTGACAGAGGGGATAGTCTTTACTTGCGATATATTGCCGCTGTCGCCTGTTATTTCGGCATATTTTACTGTTTTAAGGTCGTCATTGCTTTCCTGCCATATTACGATAAGCGTATTCTGATCTTTTTTGACAAGATGGACATTTTCAAAGGTGATATTATCATCGGCGGAATATCTTGTGATGTATCTTGAGGAGGCTTTATTGGTAGCAGGCTGATATTTTGAGATACTTGCTGCAAAGAGATTGAAATCGGTATTTGTCAGATAATTTTCATTTTGCTTTACCGATGTACCTACCGCTACATAGCTTGATCTCGTGCTTTCAAAGCCGTCAAGGGTGAAAGTCTTATTTCCTGCGGCATCGTAATCATAAGTTCTGAAAATATCGGCTGTTTCTCTTCTGTTATCCGTATCGGATAAAGTACCCGAAATATATATGCCGTCAAGGTCTTTCCAGCAAAGAGAGATCTTATTGTCGAACCCGTATGTCATAAAGGCATTATTTCGGCTTGTATCCATATATCTTTCTCTTCTGTCACCGAAAACATATGGAGCGGATATATTCAGATGTTCCATATCATAGGTAAAGAGTACGTCAAAACTTCGTAAACCCTTTGAATTTGTGCCGCCCTCGGCTGTATCTGCAATAGAAAGCAATTTGCCGTTTGAAACGATAGAAAGACGCTTTGAGAGGAGCGGGCGTTTTATATCGGAAAAACTCATTATTTTACCTGTGGTATTTGCAGCGGAAGAAGAAAAGCCGTCATCATAATAACTTGTGGTCGTATCCTTTGTAGTATCGGAAGTTTTTAATTTTTGCCCATCGTTATTATATTTTTCTATGACGTAGCTTCCGAGTTTGTTTTTCAGGTCGGCATAATCGTTTGAAGTAATGATATAGTGATATGTTCCGTCATAGTAATAACCCGAAAATTTTTGATTCAGGTTGGGAAATGATATATCGGAAACTGTTTTGAAATCACTGTCAACTGTCTTTATATAGATCCTATCCGATGCACTTGCTATAGTATATGTACCGTTTTTATTGGCGTAGATATATGACGGCGGGTCGGTCTGTTCGGTATTTTTTGAGCCGTTGAAAGCATCGGCGGTCTCGATGGCAGTGGTATTGTTATTTGCCGTGATGT
>JAFUUG010000358.1 GCA_017483905.1 Bacillota bacterium | reverse complement strand
CAAGAATAATACTGCACAGGGAAAATTATTAAACAGTACATACGATCCCACAGAAAGTATCGTTGAATTTACTTCCGAGAGCAAATACAATGTCATCGAGATAGTCAGACTCAGCGAATGCAATGTTCTCACCCTTGCAATAGGAAAAACGGAAACCACATTAAACGGAGAAGCAGGCAGCCTTGATGCCCCTGCCGAAATAAGAGATGACTATACATTTGTTCCGGTAAGATATATAGGCGAATCTCTCGGTGTCAAAGTTGACTGGGATAAAGAAAGCGAAACGGCATTATTTGAAAAAGACGGCAAAAACGCTTCCGTAACCATCGGAAAGGCTATAAACGGATACGGCGGAATAAAAGCATACATAAAAAACAGCAGAACAATGGTTCCCGCAAGATTTATTTATGAAACATTCGGAGCTTTCGTTCTTTGGGAGCCGGACGAGCGCATCGTAACGGTAATAGGAAAATAACAGGAATAATAAAAGGAGCAATGAGAAAATGGTTACAAAAATAAACGATACTACATTAAAAATTTCGGGAAGAGTTGATTCCTCAAATGCAAAACAGTTTGAAGATGAACTTCTTTCGTCTGTCGGTAAAGGCGATGTGACTCTCGATGCACAGGAACTTGAATATATTTCAAGTGCCGGGCTTCGTGTTCTTTTAAAGCTGAAAAAAACCGGCGGCGGCAATGTATGCGTTATAAATGTATCTTCCGAGATATACGATATTTTCAGTGTCACGGGCTTTGACAATATCCTTGATGTAAAAAGGGCATTGAGGGAGATAGACGTAACCGGCTGCGAAATAATCGGACAGGGCGGCAACGGTACTGTATACAGGCTTGACGATGACAAGATAGTAAAAGTATACAGACCGATAATAAGCCTTGAACAGATAGAAAGAGAAAGAGATTTTGCAAAGACGGCACTTATAAACGGCGTTCCTTGCGTTATTGCCTATGATGTCGTAAAATGCGGCGATAGTTTCGGTATTGTTTTTGAAATGCTCAAATCCGATACACTCGGCAATGCAATGAGAAACGCTCCCGAGAAGTTTGATGAATATATAGAAAAATATGTTGCCCTTGCAAAAGAAATGCACGGAGCAAAGCTTAAAAAAGGTACATTTGTGAATATAAAAGATGTTCTTCATGCAAGAGTTCCGAAACTTGCAAAATGGTGTTCCGAAGAGGAATTGAACTTTTTAAACAGTCTTATAGACGAGATGCCCGACGGAGATTCTCTTATCCATGGTGATTTTCACCCGGGAAATATAATGATACAGGACGGCGAACTTGTGCTTATAGATATGCCCGAAGTCACAATGGGTGCTAAGATCTGGGATATAGCCGCCATTTACAGAGATATGATCAGTGCACCGCAGGTCAGTGATGAGAAAACTCTTAAAATGCTCGAAAGAAGTATGGGACTACCGAAAGATATGATAGTCAAAACGGGATATAAATTTTTTGAACTCTATACAGGTATAACGGACAGAGAACAGCTTGAATCCTATTTCAAGGGGCTCGGACTTGTTTATGCTCTTAATGTAGTGTTCGTCTTAGGCACAGGCAGTCCTCACGCTATGGAAAAAGCCGATGCAATTATTGAAAATCTGCTCAGAGGTGTACTTATACCGAATGAACAGGCATTAAGGCATCTTCTCAGATCCTGAACTCATCATTGACCGAATAAAAGGAGGTTCATACCTATGAAAAAATTTTTTCCCATGATCATGTGTATTGCCATGCTTGCAGGCTGTTCCTCTCAGACTGCGGCTGTAAACATCGATACGAAAGAAGTATCGGAAAATACAGTAACTGCCGCTTCAGGCAATTTTACCGATGAAATGAAAATAGATAACAGCAATGACACCGATGAAAACGGCGGAGCCGATTTTAACGAGAGAACAGGCGATCATAAAGAAAGTCCTTATTTTAACAAAGTCGATTTTTACAATGCAAAGTCCGATGATACAAGGACTATACTGACCAATTATAAGACCTATCAGCAGACAAACGAATTTTCCTGCGGAATTTGTGCATCTCTCATGGCATTTGACCATTACGGTATGCTCGGCGATAAGACGGAAGCAGGACTTTCCGAAAAATATAAAGCAGGTTTTGACGGCAGCGGTACGAATTTAAGACAGATGAAAGAAATATTTGAAGGCGAGGGCTTGAAAACTTACTCAACATTTGATATTATAGATAATATAAAAGAGCATTCGGATTATTTTACCTATTTTAACAAAGATATGATAATCGAAAATCTTAAAAACAACAAGCCGGTACTTGTATGTTGGAATGATTGGGGCGGTCACTGGGAAAGTATCATAGGCTATGACACTATGGGAACCGATGACGAAAAAGACGATGTTCTTATAATAGCCGACAGCTATGACTGCACCGATCATAATCAGGACGGTTACGGAGTTATACCTTATCAGCGTTTTCTGTATAACTTTTCGGCATATACTTTCTTTCCGGAAGAAGAGTTGAATGACTTCCTGTTTATAGTACCGTCTGAAAACTAAAAAGGAGGAGATCAGGTGAAATCAAAAATCAAAAAAATCTTCGTAAAAGCAGCTGCTCTCGGCATAATGTCGGTTATGTGCATACAGCTTGCAGGCTGTGACAGCACAGCACAGCAGCAGGGAAATACGCAGAGCGAAACTTCCGCAGCGGAAACCTCTGTAAGCGAAGCACAGGACAGTGAAAACACATCGGATAAAACAGACGAAAATATATCATCTGAAAAAGAAACCGAAGTTTTCGAT
>JAFUUG010000357.1 GCA_017483905.1 Bacillota bacterium | reverse complement strand
ATCTCCCACTATAAATATAGCTTTTTCAAACCATTTTGACCCGTTTCCCTCAACCATTATCACCTTTTTGTTATTATCCATAAAGCCCTCCGAAAAATTATTTTCAAACAGCTTTATTATTGACCTTTATTTATCTCTCTATACACTTTTCCATATTCTTGCAGTAAGTACTGTCATATCATCGCTTATCCCTCCTGCCTCTTTCGCTCTTTCTATTATGTGATCGGCAAGTTCGCCGGGATTCGTTCCGTGATATTTTCTCAGTATACTTTTTATCTCATCGCTCTTATTTTCCTTTCCCGAAAAAGCGTCCGTTATCCCATCTGTCACCATCACTATTATATCGCCGTCTTTCAATCGTCTTTTTCTCGTTTCTGCCTCCACATTATTAAGTATACCTATCGGAAGCGAAGAAGATCCTATCACATCAACATTCCCATCTCTCAGGATAAATGCCGCCGCTGCCCCTATCTTTACGAATTCCGCAGCCCCCGTATAAAGATCTATCGTGCATATATCCATCGTAGAGAAATTATCCCCCGCCGAACGCATCACAAGCACCGAATTTATTATATCTATCGCCGTTTTCCTGTCAAATCCCGCACTCATAAAGTCTTCAAATAATTCTATCGTAGCCGCACTTTCCTCATGAGCTTTCATTCCCGAACCCATTCCGTCGCTTAAAAGCAGCATATATTTTCCGTCGCCTATCGGCATAAAAGAATACGAATCCCCCGATACTTTTCCGACATTCTTGCTTGACCTTGCGACCGAAGTTGTTATATGAAATTTTTTAGCCTCACATAATCTCAGCGTGCATATATTGTTTTTCGATATAACGCAGTCACAGCTTGTCCTTGCCATAGTTTTTCCAAGCACCTTATTAACGGCGGGGATTATCCTTGATGTACAGGCTCTTTCGCAGCCGCAGCAGCGATGCTTTATCAGAAGTTCCGTCTTTTCTTCCCTGTTTTCGCTTGCCGTCACGCTCACGTTTTCCTCTCCTATATCTTCAAGTTCCCTCTTTACCGCCGCAGATATATTTTCCTTGAATTTAAGGTCAAAATCTATCTCACGGGAGAGAGAATCTATTATCCTTGAAACCCCTGTAAGCTGCTGTGCCACAAGTTCACGGCTTTCTATCATTTTATTTTCCCATGCAAGATTTGTCTTGTATACCTCATATAATTTGTTCGTATTCTCTATAAACCCCAACGGATCGGCACAATCTTTCATAAATTCCACCGGCAGCAGTTCTTTCGTAAGATATCCGTAACTTTCAAGAGAATTAAGCAGCATAAATATAGTCTGATACGTCTTGTAAAAATTCTTTTCCCAGCAAAAATACCGCATACTACACTTTTTACAAGTCCTGTCCGATATATCGTCTATAAGCCTTGATATATCATTTTTATCAAGTGACGATCTTTTTTCCGAAAGCACCGAAAAAGTCTTTGCAAGCTTTTCAAAAGATGAAGAGAAACTGTTCAGCCTGTGTTTTGTCACATCTTTCAATCTCTCTATATATGCCTCCGTATCCGATGTATCATTTTCCGAAGAATTTCTGAAAATATAAGATGCCTGTGCAGGTATGACAAGAAATAATGCGACCCCAAGCACCACAGATATAAGCATAGACACATCGAACATGGACTTTTTCAGGAAATACAGCATAAAAGCCCCGACACTGACATATATAAGTATAAAAACGATCTTGTTTTTCTTATTATATGCCCCTGCCGCAGCCGATGCTCCCGCAAGTATAACCGCACTTTCCGAAGCCGCATTTCTTGACATTATCAGCAAAAGTCCCGTAAATATCGCCGCCGATGCCCCCACCGCCGCATGAGTACAGTACGAAACGAACATTGTAAGCGTAATGCAAAGCGCATAAACTATCGGTATATCGCCTATATGTATATCCGCAGCACCTATTATAATGCTTGCCGCAATAAGTGAAAGACTTATCATCTCCTCCTGACTTGCAACTATCCTCTTTTTCCTGTCCGTAAGAAATCTTATCCCCGTATCAAAAATTATCGTTATCCCAAAAGTAAGTATTGATTCCAGTACCGCAATTACGGTATAATATAAAGAAAAGTCGTTCAGCATCGCCATAATAAGACCCCCCGAAAGTATCGAGGCAGACGATGTGAATGCTTTTGCGGCAGGAGAATATTTTATCCTCTTTTGCAGCACAGTATTGAATATCAATACAAATATCGCACTTATCAGATACTTTGATAAATATATCCCTCCGGAATTTGTTATAAGCCCGATCACCGTCATTATAAAAGAAGACCATATACTTGCACCCATACCGCAGAAGCAGCCGAGAAAGGCAATACATACGGGATCTATCGAATCAAAGAGAACTGCCCTTGCAAGAAAAAAACTTACAAAGCTTATAATAAAAACCGACCTTTTAATTTTTCTTTTGTATTTTTTCTTTTGCATATTTTACCTCCGGTATAATATAATATTTAATTATATCCGTTGACTAATGAAATTTTTGTAAAATACAGTCGCAGAAAAAAACAAAATTATTTCAATAAACGACAAAGTCAAAAAAAACGAAAGGAATTATTTATGAATATACTATATAATGACGATTCTTTTATTGCAGTAATAAAAGATTTCGCAATAGCAAGCCAAAGTGAAAAAAACGGTGACCCCTCCCTTTGCGAACTTCTCGAAAAGGAGCTTTCCACCACTCTCTATACCGTTCACCGCCTTGATAAACCCGTAGGCGGCATTATACTTTATGCCAAAAATAAAAAAGCCGCCTCATACATAAGCGGTGAGATACAAAACGGTAATTTTATAAAAGAATATACCGCCGTTTCATGCGGCAGTGCAAAAGAATACGACAAATTGTGCGATACCGTTATCGTCAATCATCGTCTGAACATTTCAAAAATCGTAAATAAAGGCACAACAGGCGGAAAAGAAGCGATCCTTGAATACAAAAAAATATCCGAAACGCAAACTTCCCGATACGGCACTCTAAGCCTCTTAAATGTTCTTCTCCATACCGGAAGACACCATCAGATAAGAGTGCAGCTTGCAAACGCATCTCTCCCCCTTTGGGGCGATACGAAATATAATAAAGCGATACAAAGGAAACGAAGATTTGAAAGGATCGGTCTTTTCGCTTCAAAGCTTGAATTTCTCCACCCCGAAACAAAAGAAAAGGTATCTCTTTCAGCCCCACTCCCCGACCTTGAACCGTTTGACCTTTTCAATTATCCCATAAAAATATAAAGGAGTGACCTCTATGTTTTCAATAAAAGGTGACATCATACACACCCCCGAAAAAGACAATTTCGCTATTCACGAAAACAGCTATATATTCATAGATAACGGAAAAGTTGCCGAAATATCATCTTCTCCGAAAGAAAATATCCCTGTTTGTGATTTTACGGGAAAACTTGTTATTCCCTCTTTTTCCGATATCCATACCCATGCCCCTCAGTATGAAAATATAGGCATCGGATATTATCTTGAATTGCTCCCATGGCTTGAAACCTACACATTCCCCGCCGAAAGCAAATTTTCCGATACGGAATATGCCGTTACGATATACAAAAAATTCATACACGACTTATGGCTTTTCGGCACATTTCACTCATGTGTATTTGCCACCGTATTCAAAGACTCCACCGATAAACTTTTTGAGCTTTTTGAACGCTCTCGCCTTTATGCCTATATCGGAAAAGTCAATATGGACAGAAATTCTGCGGCTTCTCTTTCCGAAACCACTGAAAATTCGGTAAGCGACACCCTTTATTTTGCCGAAAAATATTCATCTTCAGATCGTGTAAAATTCATCGTAACACCCCGATTTGTACCGTCCGTAACAGGAAAACTCATGACAAAACTTGCAGATATTGCCGAAAAATACGATCTTCCCGTTCAATCCCACTTAAACGAAAATCCCTCGGAGATAGAATGGGTAAAAGCTCTGCATCCGGAAATCGACTCTTTCACGCAAGTCTATGAACATTTCGGACTTTTGCGTAAAAATAAGACGATAATGGCTCACTCCGTACACACAAGCGAACAGGAACTTGAAATATTAAAAAAATACGGAACGACCATCGCCCATTGTCCCGAATCCAATATGAATCTTGCAAGCGGCATAATGCCCCTCAGAAGAAATCTTGACTATGGCATAGATGTTGCCCTTGCCTCCGATATTTCCGCAGGCAGCAGCCTTGATATGCGCAGACAGATTGTATCGTGCATACAGCTCTCAAAACTGTATCACAGAAAGCACCCCGAGCATACCCCTTTATCCCTCAGTGAATCATTCTATCTTGCAACAAAAGGAAGCCGTAATTTCTTTACCGACACAGGCAGTTTTGAGATTGGAAACTCCTTTGACGCACTCATAATAGAAAGTGAAAATACAACTCTCGCTCCGACAGAACGACTTGAAAAATTCATATATTCCGTCGACGGAAAAATAACAAACCGCTACTTAAACGGAAAAGAACTTACCTTTGATTTATAAGCCGAACAATAAATTATCCTTAAAAACATCATTTTTCCCGAAAATTTATTTCCTGCTCCTTTCCCATAAAAAAAGTGATCGTAAAATAAAATATTTACGGTCACTTTTTTTGTTACTTTTTTATCAAAATTACTGCTTTATTATACTTTAGCAGTGATGTTTATTTTTAACAAAAAATATCCGAATTTTATTGACAATTAGAGCGTATATGGGTATAATATAAGTATGTTTTTTGTTTATTATGTATAGTGCTGTTAAATTATAGGTTTGCAGTGAATTGGGGAAGAGATATTATGAATAAAGAATTGGAAGAACTTTTTGAAAAAGGCTTGAATTACGAGGAAATGATGGACGTATGCCGTGCGGAAACACGCAAACGAATTTCCGATACGCTTAAACAATTTATGCCATATTATGACACTCCCGAGGGAAAGATCCTCATGGAAGAACATCTCTACGGTATTCTCATTCAAATGCTTACGGTTATTCAGGTAAATAACAGGAAATACCGCAAGGAAAGACAAGCCGAGGGCATAGAAGCCGCAAGAATAAGCGGTGTTAAATTCGGCAGAAGAAAAAAATATGAACCCGATGACTATATAGAAATATTCAAAAAACTCGAAAACGGCGAAATAAATAAAAATGCCGCCCGTTCCGCTATCGGTGCAAGTCCGAATACTTTCGATAAAATGTATCGGCAGCTTAAATATGAGGGAAAAATTTGATTTTGTATGCCTTTCACCCGTTGGGTGTTTGCATAAATACAGGCTTTGCAGTACCTCTTTCTCTGCAGGATAGAGTTACACGCAAAACCGAGTAAATAAAAGGAGGATAGTGCATAACGGTTCATCAATTACCGTAAAATTGATTAATTTGCAAATTATATTACAAAAAAAGCAAAAACCAAGGTAACAAGGAGGTAATTAAAAAATGAGAAAATCATTATTGAAAACTGTAGTAACAACTATTATAATTGGTGCTACTTTAACTTTGATGAGTATATCAGTGTTGGCTGATAATAAAAATTACGACCAATATTTTAGTTATGCAGTAACAGATGCAAATAAAACAGCTACATGGACACAAACAGGTGGCGATGGTGAATCTTTAAGTTCTGGTGATAATTTTAAAGGTATTTTATTTTCAAATGGTAAAGTTGTTTTGCACAAAAATAAATACATAAAAATTGGTAACAGTACAGACCAAGGTTCTATTGACATCCCCGTACCTGTTGGTTCTGCTGGAAAAATCAATTTAGTTGGTACTACAGCTAAAGCCGGCAGAATATACAAACTCGACAGCTCCGAAGCTACAGTAGCGAAATCAGTTGAAATAGAATTTAATGCAACTGATACAAATGACGGAAAATTGAATTTAACTGTATATAATGACGGAACAAATACAAGCGACAATAAGGTCGAATCGACCATAAATAAAATAACAATCAAAATCACAAATGATAAGATTTTTGACCCTGTTATCTACAAAGATTCCGAAAATAATGATTTTGTTGTTGTCGAAAACGAAAAATACTATGCTATAGGAAAAATAGCGATTGCAGACACGTCATCTAAAGAAAGTGTAGTATTTACAGTTGGAAATAAAAGTTACGATTCTCAAACTGTAGTATACAAAAAAATAATAGATTCAAATGGTAACATAATCGCACCTGAAGAAGATGGCGTATACTATGTTGCCGTTACAGTAGCTAATGTTCCTGATGATACTGCTGCAAAATCAATGACAGAACTTATTTCACTCGAATAATTTCTTATAGGAGGAAAATAATAAATGAAAAATTATGATAAACCAGAATTTGAAATTGTAACATTTGTTTCCGAAGAAACCCTTGTAACCACAAGCAACGGTACAGGAAACAATCTTGGTGTAATAGGCGAAATAGATTACTCTTCCGATGTAATAAGCTAATTAGAATTAATATCTTTCTATAAAAAGTAAAAGCCGTCGATAACAGTTATCGGCGGTTTTTATTATATAATACCTCATCTTCCCCTATATTACACCCCTCTTAAAGAATATTTCCATAAAATTTCCTTTATATCCCTGTAACAAAAGTGAAATATAAATCCTATAGACATTACCCAAAATATATGCTATATTTAATTCGGAACACTTTCAAACTTAACTACGGTAGGCGGTGACCCCTGTTTCATAGGAGGTGATTTACATATCTATTCCAATGAAAAAGGGGGTGTTATTATGCTGACACTCGGCGAACTTATAGGCTTAGTAAGTCTTTGTCTTGCTTGCTTTGAGCTCGGTTACAGAGTAGGCAAGCGTGATAGCAGTGAAAAAAAATAACCGCCCTCAACACCAATGACTGCGGTTATTTTCAATAACTAAATCTTGGGGTCACCGTCTATTGTTTGACAGTGTTCCTTTTGTACTTATATAATATCACTTTTCCCCTCTCTTGTCAATCAATTTATTTTACCGAAAGTATTATATTAAGATTTCCGTTCCTGCATCTTATATCATTGAGAAATTCCTGTTCATTCTGATTCTTCTTCATTGATATATCATAGCTTAATTCAAAGAGAGAACCGAGATCTGTCGTCTTTATCTTCATCATCGTATGTTTTGTTGTATATTTATTAAGTATATCATCGAAAGCCCCCTCATAGTTAAGGTCTTCCGGAATAGTTATCTTCAATGTCTTTTCGATAGATTTCTTTTCAAATAAACCGACTTTTTCACTTGCAAAGAGAACTGCACAAACAACTATCACAAATATTGCGCCATATCCATATAATCCCGCACCACAGGCAAGTCCTGCCGCTATATCGAAGAAGATGAAACCTATATCCTTAGGATCTCCGGGTGCGCTTCTGAATCTGATTATCGTAAGAGTACCTGCAAGACTGAATGCCTTTGCAACATCGCTGCCGACAAATGTTATTATCGTTGCTAGTATCACAGGCAGCATTACAAGTGTTATGGAAAGACTTCTCTGATACAGAGCATCCGATTGTGTCTTATAATAAGTAAACGCTATCACCAGTCCGAATACCAGTGCCGTCGCCATTGTTATTACAGAATCGACCACCGTCAATTCACTTGATGTATTTGCTAAAATGCTGTTAAATAATTCATTCATGATATCCACTCCGTTTCTTTTCCCTCATTATTATATATTCTTTATTGTATATTCTTTTCATTATGCACCCTGATTTACGGTATTCTTAAATTCCGCACCGTATTTAGAAAAACTCTGTCTTTTAAGATTGAGCCTTGCAAGCGTATGTGTAAGCCATAACGGCATAGCAAGCGATGTCTTTATCTCCATCAGATATTGTCCCTCTTCAAGAAGAAGATTTCCGTGATCTCCTATCTCAAGCTGAACATCTTCTCTTCTTGAACGTATATTCTGATCGAAAGAGATCCTCAGATCATCATTTCCCTTTTCAAAGTAAGCTATCCTGTCATAGGCAAGATATAATTTCGGCTTCAGATCATACACCTTTAAGAAATACGATATCTCGTTTATTACCTGCTTGTTCATATAGCTTTCTATTTGGGGTTTTTCCCCCGAACCAACAAATTTGTAAGCCTCATCGAGTTTAAGTGTCGTTCTTCTCTTGTTCACTATACCGTTGTATTTCTTCTTTATCTCCAGAAAAACTTTCTGTCCGTCCTTAGGCACTCCGTAAGCTCTCAGTCTTAATTTTTCCTTGTATATCGGTTTTGAAAGAGAAGCCCTTATAAGGTGATCGTCCTGTGTATCATAATAAATGTTCGTTATCGTGTAAGGCTTGCCACCTTTGTTATAAGGATCGGGATTCATATGTTCATTCATTACCTTTATCATTTCATCGTACTGCTGCTGATTTAAAATATATTTATGTTCATATCTGTTAAAAACTTCTATTGCCATAACTGTCATCTCCCTATTTTATTTGCTTTATTTATTTGTTTTTTATTTGCTTTGTTTTTCTTTATGTGTATATATTACACCTCATTTATTAAACTGTCCTTATTCAATAATTAGAAAATAATTAAAAACAAATGAATAAATTATTTGAAATTAAATTCCCGGGAAATGAAAACTCCAAAAGAAATGTGCCAATAAACTGCAAAAAATAAGCATTACATAAAACATGAAAATTTTGTATAATATTGTTGTCGGTTTCTTCCGTCAGGAAATAGATGTTAGACTTGGAATACATAACAGCTTTTATAGTATCTGTCGGAGCAGGTATCGTAAGTCATTACATCTGCAGGTGGCTTGACAGATAACACATACCGACAAAAGCACAGTAAAAAAGCCCCTCACAAGTCCCAACCTTATGAGGGGTATTTTGGTGTTAGCTTATGGTACATAACAGCATCAGCCTAAGCCTATTTTTACTATATACCATTACTTTCATTTTGTCAATAAATTTATTTTTACAAAACACAGCTTAATATATCATATCCATTCTTATTTTGAAAATCAAAACGCATCATACCTTATCATTATCGTTTCTTTTCTTTATCGCCTCGCAGAATATCCCCACGAGCATAGGATCATACTTTGTATCTTTCTCACTCTTTAATATATCTATAGCCTCTTTTATCGAATAAGCATTTCTGTAAGGCTTTTCCTCACGCAGAGCCATATATTCACCTATCATGGAAACTATCCTTGCCGCAACGGGTATCTCCTTTTTCTTCAATCCGTTAGGATATCCGCTGCCGTCCCAGTTTTCATGATGATAGCTCATAAAATCGGATATAGCGGGATAATATTTTTCATTCTTGAATATATCTTCAACTATTTCCGTTTCCCTCTCGCAGTGTTTTTTCATTTTTTCAAATTCACTGTCCGTCAGTTTTCCCTCTTTGAGAAGTATTCTCTCATCAATGCTTATCTTTCCTATATCATATAGTATTCCGTAATTTCTAAGTGCAAATACAACGTCTTCGCTGAGTTCTTCTCTGTATATCCCCGTACTCTTTATTTCCGCAAGGAAAAGATTCATTATGTCATCAAAATCGACCTTCGATTTTTTCCAGTAATCCCTGTTTCTGATAATATCAGCCATTCTCTTTATCAGCTTTACATTTATCTTCTGAGAGTTATCCACTTTCTCGCTTATTATCTTTTCGTTGTTTCTGTGATATTCGTCAAGTTCAAGTGTCCTCTCTATCCTTAATTTAACTATTTCGGGAACAAAAGGTTTCGTTATAAAATCCACCGCGCCGCAGTTAAGACATTCTATTTCCGTTTCGCTTGAAGTTCTTCCGGTTAGGAAAATGATCGGTATATCTTTTATCGAATTTATGCTTTTCATTATCTTAATAGCCTCTATGCCGTCCATTTCGGGCATCTGTATATCAAGAAGGACTAAGTCTATTTCATCTTTCTGCATTATATTTATTGCTTTCATCGCAGATGTTGACTGCACAACGGTATATTCACCCTCCAGCATTTGCGTTACAAACGCAAGATTCACCCTGCTGTCATCTACCACCAATATTTTTTTCATAGTGCTCACCCCTTGTTTTAAGGAAATATTATATTCTTAATATTTGTATTCAAGTTCATTTTCCTTCAATGCCGTTATCTTAGGTGTCATTATCTCTTTATGGAACCACTTGCATTTTTCAAGTTCATTCTCTGCTTTTCTCATATACTCATCGGCTTTTACGCTATCCCCGAGTCGCATTTCACATCTATAGCATAGCAAATAGTCGCTTACTTTGTCAATAGGGTCTTTCTTATATACCCTCTCTTCCATTTCCTTTAATACCCCGCTGTAATTGCCCTTGAAAAACTCAATAATACAAAGTATATGATTTATTTCCGCCCCATACCTGAGATTAGTGATATGCTTGTCAAATAATTTCTTATTTTGCTCACATACCGTTATAGCAGAAGAAATATCCCCTTTCTTTATCATTATTCCTATCAGAACGCAGTAATACATTGATTTTACCGGTTGTGTATCGGGTATCCGCACAAGCTGACCGTTATCTATTTTTCTCAGTGTTTCAAGTGCATTGTCCACTCTTCCGCCCTCAAGGTAATGTGCCGCAAGAAGTATCAGAATGTTTGCTCTCTGAAGCTGCTTGCTCGGTTTATTCATCTTTTCAGCTATCTCTTCCACTGCCTGATAATATTCATCGCTGTATCTGCCCCTTTCATTTTCTATCCTTGTAACTTTGCCGTATTTTCCCGTATTTATAAGCAGTATAACAGCATACATCGCAATAAGTACCGCAAAGAATAACAGTGTCACAGCAATAAGCCTTACAATATCAAACCCATATATAAGCACCGACCATATGTCCATCACCACGACAAAAAGCAGCATCGGCTTGATAGTCGCAGCTATCGTATTTCCGAGATCCTTAAAAAATTGTTTAATCATTTTATAAGCCTTTCTTATTTAAGTTTTTTATTTAAGCCTTTCCATTACTTCATTAGCTTTCGCATATATCTCAGCCTCGTCAACGAGCGTAAGCTTTCCGTTTTCCATCACTATCTCGCCATCGATTATGACCGTATCGACCTCCGAACCGTTTGCCGAATAAGAAAGTGCCGCTACAAGATTTTGTCTTGGCACAAACTGAGGACAGTTAAGATCAAGTATCGCAATATCCGCTTTAAGTCCCTCTCTTATAGCTCCCGTCACATTTTCAAGATCAAGAGCCTTTGCCGCATTCTCCGTTGCCATTTTAAGCACCTGTTCAGCCGTCACAGCCGTAGGATCGCCATTCGTACCCTTGTGAAGAAGTGCTGTATAGTTCATATCCGAAAACATATTCAGAGTATTGTTGCTTGCGCAGCTGTCCGTTCCTATACAGACATTTATCCCCTTATCAAGCATCTGATATATCGGTGCGATACCGTTTGCAAGTTTAAGATTGCTCTTAGGATTTGCCGCGACACTTACATTATGTTTTGCAAGTATATCCATATCCTTTTCATTTACCTGTACGCAGTGCGCAAGTATCGTCTTTACATCAAATATCCCCAGTTTTTCAACATATTCAACAGCCGATATACCATCGCTTTCCATCGTCTGTGCATTTTCGCTCTTAGCCTCGGATAAATGCAGATGTATAGGCAAATTTAATTTCTTTGCCTCCTGAACGATTATCTGCAAATACTCTCTGTCACAGGTATAAATCGCATGAGGAGCAAGCATAAATGAGATCCTGCTCATATCCTTTGCATATTCCATTTCTTCCTTAGCCTCGTTAAGTCTTCTCACAGCCCCCTCGTCCATGCCGTTTCCCGCAAGACCTCTTGATATTACCGCTCTCATTCCAGTTTTGTTTGCGGCATTTATCGTCTGATTTTTAAACATATGCATATCAAGAAATGTGGTAGTACCCGTCTTTATCATTTCCGCACAGGCAAGCATCGCCCCCCAGTAAGCATCTTCATTTGTCAGCTTATCTTCTCTCGGCATAACATTCTTGAAAAGCCAGTCCTCAAAAGAAAGATCGTCTGCAAGGTTTCTGAATACCGACATATAAGTATGCGTATGAGAATTGATAAGACCGGGTATCGCAAGTCTGTCTTTTCCCTCCAGTACCTTTTCCGCAGTAAATCCGTCGGGTTTATCACCTATTTTTTCTATAGTATCGCCCTTTATATATATATTTGTTTCTTTCACTTCATAGCCGTCGCCTTTTGGCAATACGGCAAGTATATTTTTGATTTCAATATTCATATCTGCTCTCCCAAATCTTAAAGTTATCTCTCAAAAAAAGGCTTTGTCACTTTTTCAAGCATCTCTTTCAGTTTATCCTCACAAGGCATTATATCTATCGAATATCCCTTAGGCAAATAATGTTTCGCCACCTCAAGCACGCCTCTTAATATTTTATCCTTATCACCCTCAAATTCCACCGCAACAAGATAGCCCGGTTCTTCGCCCTTTACAATCGACTGCAAATATGCCTTTTTTATCCCTTTATCGCTTTCAAGCTGTTTTCTTATAGCCTCTGAAAGTTCTTTCGGACAATCCTTTAATTCACTGACCTTTACAGATACCACATTCTTTTCCTCGGGTTTCTGTACCGGCTGCGGCATCTGTTGTTCTTCCTCTTCCTCATAGTCCATCTCTTCAAGGACATCTCTTACAGCTATCATATTTCTTCTTGTGAGTACTACATTTGCTCCGAACGGATCAATGACAAATCCCTTACATTCAAGATCGCCGCTTTCAAATAACATTCTTTCATAATCTGCAAAGCGTGATAAAAGTGTCTGCTGATTTTCCTTTTTTTCCCATTTTTCAAGTTCTTCCCAGCTTGTAAATGCAAGCAGATACTTTTCCCCGTCAGCTGAATTTATTACATTAAGCTTTATTTCTTCTCCTTTGTTAAGCTGATAATTTCCGTTTTCATCGGGTGCGATCGTAGCCTCCATAGGTGTGAAGAATTTTGCCCTTACAAGTTCTATCGCCATTTTTGCCTGTGTATTTCCGCTCTGTTCTTCCTTATGAGCATTTATGGCATCAAGCAATGCCTGATTATTTATCGCATCATCTATATTGTTTATATTCTCCATTTCTTTCTCCAATCAAAGATATAAAATAAAGGGCTTACACAGTTTTATCCATGCAGCCCTTTTAGGTTCGTCTTATATTATTGACAGCATAGCATATTATTCTTCTGTGCTGCTTTCTTCTGCTTTTTCTTCAGGCTCAGGTTTTGGCTCTGTTGCCTTTATGCTGAGGCTGATCTTCTTATTTTCCGTATCGAGATCCGTAACTTTAGCCTTGATCATCTGCCCAACGCTTAATACGTCCTCAGGCTTATCAATATGCTCATGTGAGATCTGTGAAATATGAACAAGTCCGTCAACACCCTCTTCAAGTTCAACAAATACGCCAAAAGAAACCATTCTCACGACTTTGCCCTCTACCACATTACCGACAGCATATTTTTCGGCCGCATTCTTCCAAGGATCGGAATTAATATCCTTAAGAGAAAGAGAGATCTTGCCCTTTTCCGTATTGACATCAAGAACCGTTACCTCTACATCATCGCCCTCTTTAAGTACATCGCTCACTTTCTTTACTCTTCCCCATGAAAGCTCGGAAATATGGATAAGCCCGTCAACTCCGCCAAGGTCTACAAATGCACCGAAATCAACGATACGGCTTACCTTTCCGTTTATCTTATCTCCTGCCTTGATAGAAGAGAATACCTTGTTTCTGTTGTCCTCATATTCTTTCTGTGCAAGTGCTTTTCTTCCGGCAACAAATTTTCTCTTGTTCTTGTCAAATTCAATTATGTTGAAATCGTATTCCTTTCCCTTGAATTGTTCAAGATCGTCAACATATCTGTTTGAGATCTGAGAAGAAGGAACGAATACTCTTGCCCCACTGATAAGAGCGATAAGTCCGCCCTTTACGGTATCAACGATCCTGCCCCTGACAACAGTTTTATTGTTGTAGGCATCTTCTATCTCTGCAAGACTTCTGTTTGCATCGACTCTTCTCTTTGAAAGCTGCAATGTACCCTCGGCATCATTCACTCTGAGTACAAGAACTTCTATTTCATCGTCTTCCTTTACGACATCTGAAAGCACAACATTCGGGTCATCGGAAAATTCACTTTTAGAGATCGTACCATCTGACTTGTATCCGAGATTAACAGTAACCGTGGACTCATATACTTTTATGACCTTTCCTTTCACAATAT
>JAFUUG010000356.1 GCA_017483905.1 Bacillota bacterium | reverse complement strand
CGACAAAAGTATTTATACTTTTGCTCGTTTACTCGCGCCGGCTGCGTGCCGCAAAGCGGCTAACTACCTTGTACGCAGCCGTGTGCATACCCCGTAGGGTTATAGTAAACGACATTTTTTAATGTCGTTTACTATAAAATATTCTAAGGAACTGTGCAAAAATAAATGCTACATTTTTTGAATAATCAATGCTGCATTACAGAATTTCTTAAATCTAAACGTATGAATTATTTCTGCATAGTTCCTAAGCGTAAAAAAGGGTGTGAAATATATAATTTTCACACCTTTTTTTACGTCTGTTTAATTGATCGTTATTATTTTTTCGCTCTCATTCCAGTCTACCGAGTAACCGAAATTTTCAGCAACAAACCTTATCGGCAGCATTATTCTTCCATTCAGTATAACAAGCTTCGTATCAAGTTCTTTAGCCTTACCATCGCAGTATGCCATGTCGCTGTTTGCGGTAAGCGTAACTTTATTTCCCTTTCCGCTTGTAATATCAGCCGTTTTTGATGTGCCCTCCCACTGAACATCTCCGTCAAGTGCTTCAATAATTGCTCTTATCGGCACGAGTGTCCTGTTTTCTTCTATAACGGGAGGCGCATCGAGTCCGACCTCTTTTCCGTTTACCGTCATTTTGCTGTTTCCTATCTGCAATATGACTTCTTTTGTTTCTTTGGTATTGCTTTCCGCTGCTTTTTCCGTTTCGCCCTCTTTTGTTTCTTTCGTTTCATCATTTTCTTTTACGGAAGAAGCCTTGCTGCTTGATTTACCGTCGCCCGAACTTTTGGTTTTTCTCTCTGTTGTTTTTTCCGGACCCGAATCCGATCCTGCAGCTTTAGTTGTAGTTTCCGTTGTTGATTCTGTAGTGAATTCTACAGTAGTTTCCGTTGAACTTTCATCTATCGGCTTTTCGTAATTCAAGCCATATCCTATATTGTAAAGTATTTTGTCGGAATAACTGTTATCTTCAAGTTCATATATATCAACAGGAAGCCTGCCCTCAGGCTCTATATATCCAAAAGCCGCACAGAGAGCCGCCGTATATCCCGGTCCGTAAGTCGAGTTTTCTCCGTCAAGTTCTGTCGGTATCTCGGTCATCGCCTTTGAACTGTATACCGCAAATATGGCATCTGCATTTTGGTATCTTGCCACATCGTATGGCATATACATACTCATTAATGCAGAAGGTATATTATTTTCCTTTGCATAGCTTAACGCTTCATTGATAAATTTTGCCATATCTCCATTCGGATCGATATTTTTCAAAGATGCCATAACATCATCTATTATCATATATTTTGCATCTTTTACCTTATCCTTATAATCGGCAAATTTCGCTTCATAAAACGAACATACTTCAATATCGGCATTTTCGGGGATAACACCGTTATCCTTTAAGACATTTTCGCCATATTCAACCCCCGGAAAATAATCATCCCCGTAGCAGAATACTACCGCCTTTTCATTTTCATCAAGATCTGCAGGGAAAACATTGTTGTCGTTTTTAACAATTGTTATCGCTTTTGCCGCAATTTCGAGTTCCTTATCATGATGAGCCTTGCAGCCCAGTATCTGCTTAGCATTTTTAACTTTTTCGTCAACATTTTCGTTATATTCCACAAGACCTTTTTTAAGTTTAAGTCTTACTATCCTCTCTGCCGATCTTGTTATTGTATCTTCATTTATTTCGCCATTTTTGACCATATCGGCAATAGAATTTATATAATCGTCGATTTTTGCCACATCTTCTTCATTCATAACGTAAAACGGTATGAGCAGCATATCCACACCGGCATTTATTGCAAGTTTTGCGGTATCCTCCATCTTAAAGTTTTCATTTATCGCAGCCATATGAAGCGAATCCGTTACAACTATACCGTCAAAGCCCATATCCCCTCGAAGAACATCTGTTATCATCGTCTTTGAAAGCGTTGCAGGCAGAGCTATTTTTTCTCCCGTTTTGATCGATGTATAAGTTTCCTTTTCAATTTGCGGAAATTGTATATGCGCAGTCATTATCATCTCGCTGCCTGCATCTATACCACGCTTAAAAGGTATAAGTTCAAGATTTTTTATTTCATCGTAGCTTTTGTCTATACAAGGCAATCCCGTGTGGCTGTCCGTACCCGTATCACCGTGACCCGGAAAATGTTTGAGTGCAGTCATCACGCCCTCATCATGAAGTCCGTTTATAAAACCCTCTCCCATGTCAGCAGCTATTTGCGGATCGGAAGAAAACGAACGAATATTTATAACAGGATTGGCAGGATTGTTGTTTACGTCCATAACAGGTGCAAAATCGACATTAATACCGACAGCATTTAATTCACTGCCCATTATCCGTGCATATTCTTCCGCTGTATTTTTATCATTAAGTGCGCCTAAACTCATATTTCCCGACATAGACGTACCGGTTGCAAGTCTTGATACTCTTCCCCCTTCCTGATCAGCTGCTATCAGAAGAGGTAAATTTCCGCCGCTTACCGAAGTTCTCTGCATATCGTCTATAAGTCTTACCGTCTGTTCCGTTCCCTGTATATTTTCAGCAAAAACGATCACGCCTCCAAAACCATGTTTCTTTATACATTCCCTCACAGGATCATTTAATTCGGGAAACCCGACTACTTTGCCGTCTACAGTCCAGTATCTGAAAGATGGCATTATCATCTGAGCTATTTTCTGTTCAAGTGACATTTCAGCCACTATTTCTTCCGCTGTTTTTGTGCTGTCAGCGTGTATCGGCGTAAAGCACGATAATATCATCACCATCGTCATCGCTGCCGCAAACGGTTTTCGCAACATCTTCAATACTTTCATTTTTTTCATCATCATGTCCCCTTTATAAAAATTCTACAGCAAGCAGTTTAACCGTGAAACTACTCGTCATATATTTTAGCACATTAATTCATCTTTGTCAAAAAACATTTTTTACGATCTGATATACTCACTTTTTCACCGCAAGTATCCTCTCCGCATTTCTTATTCTCTCTTCACTCGGCGGCTTCAGCCCTTTCAGTCTGTATTTTATCCCAAGTTTCTCATATTTGATCTCTCCGAGAGAATGATACGGCAGTACCTCAACTTTCCTCACATTTCCGAGAGTTCCCACAAATTCGGCAAGTTTTTCAAGATAAACATCATCATCGCTTCCACCCGTCACAAGAACGTGCCTTATCCAGACATCTTTTCCTATCTTATCGAGATACCTTGCCATTTCAAGTATATTTTTATTTGGCATACCCGTTATCCTCATATGCTCATCGTTATCTATATGCTTTATATCGAGCATCACAAGATCTGTATACTTCATAAGTTCATCAAATTTTTCAAGGTATTCCTTATCTGTCCCGAAAGGCTGTCCTGCGGTATCTATCGCTGTATTTATCCCGTTTTTCTTTGCCTCTTTCATTATTTCCGTCAGAAAATCCATCTGCATCAGCGGTTCACCGCCGCTTACGGTTATACCTCCGTCTTTTCCCCAGTATGCCTTGTATCTGAGTGCTTTTTCTATCAGTTCTTCCGCACTCATCATTTTTCCCGCTTTCATATCCCATGTGTCGGGATTGTGGCAGAAATCGCACCTCATGGCACACCCCGCAAGAAATATTATAAACCGCACACCGGTGCCATCGACCGAGCCGAAACTCTCTATAGAATGAACATATCCCTTTTTGTTATCCATTTTATCATATTCTGTCATACTTATCACATTCTATCATGGAAAGTTCTTGATATAACGTCCATCTGCTGTTCTTTTGTAAGGTCTATGAATTTTACCGCATATCCGGAAACTCTTATCGTAAAGTTTGCATATTCGGGCTTTTCAGGGTGAGCCATAGCATCTTCAAGCTTTTCTCTTCCGAATACATTTACATTCAGATGGTGCGCTCCCTTAT
>JAFUUG010000355.1 GCA_017483905.1 Bacillota bacterium | reverse complement strand
TTTCATCATACTTTATTTTTCTTGTTCTTATAAATGCCATTTAAATACACCACCTATATTAGTAACACTATGTAATGATACTAATATAACATACTTTAACATTTTTTCAAGTAATTTTAGGTAATAAAAAAATATTTACTCGTATAGTGTTACTTTACTTGGCATCTTAGGTTTAATTGCAATCAAATTATTTACAATAGCACTCTGCTTATCTCGATTTGTAATGACATCCTGCAACACTTTTATTTTTGTTGTATAATCAGTTAGTAACTTGTTTTTTTGAATCTTGTAAGGCTTTTATTTCCGTTAGGGCCGGAATAACTGTTTCAGTATCATCTGTATACTCCAAAAGCCATTTACATCTTGATTTAACGTTCTTATACTGTTCAATGATGTATTTTACAGTATCATCATCAATGCCACTTGACCTTAATACAGATTCAACTTGTTCAATATTGATACTGGAATAAATGGTTTTCAGTTGTTCTACGGTTCCTTCAAATGTAGAATGTGCCTTTTCTGATTTTTTTATTGCAGAAGACGTCATGTATTTATAAAACTCAGCTATTCTTCTATCTGTCTCTTCGGATATGTCTTGCTGACAGAGAATACATTTTCCATCTGCTATGATCGTATCTGAAACATCTGATGTTGATTCCTGAGAAAATTCAACAGCAGCAGCCCACATTTTCTTCCATTTATCGGAACCAGTTTTATTTATTATAGATACATTATTCAGTCCTTTTATCAAATCATTCGGCAAATGCACTATGGTCAAGCGTTTCAAAAGTCCCCTGTGTCGATACAGATGCAATATTCATTGTATCTTCTCTTTCAAATTTCACGATATCGATTTCCGCTTTTATATACACTTTTTTCATTTTTTTTCCTCTTCCTTATCTCATGAACCGATCTGCACAAATCGGAATTTATCCGTATTCGGTATCACAACACCATCAAGTTTAACCGCAACGATATATTTGTTATCCGCTCCTGTCAATTCTTCCGCATTCAATACCGAACCATCGGGAAACATAATATTATTATACACCTTATATAATTTCAAAGCTTCCCCATTTATTTTCGTCATAGCCATTCCTTCGGGATCCTGTATTTCTATATAGTCTGTACCCACAACACTATCCTTATCGACCGCATAAACAATATATGTGCTGTTTATATCATTATCAGTACCATCATCTTTATTCCCAAATACATAATAACACTGATTTTCGATCAACTCTCCATATCGCTTTATATCATTTGCGGAATTCAAATCGCTTACGATTTTGCTCTTTAATCCTTTCAAATACCCACTTGCATATTTTTGCTCTTCCATGTAATCATTATAACAGCTCTCCCTGATATGTATTTTCAGCTCGTTTGTTTTTCCGCAAGCTCCTATTTCAAAGCTTTTTAATAAACTATCATACACTGTATTTGAAGAATTTACATATAAATACACATCTGTAATATTAACACAATTATCAAATGCAGTTTCTTCTATAGTGGCATCTTTTGCCGCCATCGGCAATGTTACATCTGTCAAAGCAACACAACTATCAAACGCATTATTTCCTATATTTGTCACTCCACATGGTAATATTATATTTTTCAGTCCCGAACATTCTTTAAAAGCAGAAGCTCCAATACTTGTCACACTTTGCGGTATCGTTACACTCGTAAGATCTTCCCGATTCAAAAACGCACTCGAACCTATCTCTGTAACATTGTATCCCTTACCCCTACCACCATTACTCAGTGCCTTTACCGGTATTATAATGTCACCCGTATAAGACCCCGCAACAACTTTACAGCTTTCTCCGTCATTTAACACCTCATAATTTATCCCATTATATGTAAAAGCTGTAGCCGCGTATACTTCCTCAACCCCGATATTGTGCCCAACGGTAATATCCGACACACCCAAAAGCATTATCCCGATTATTACAGCCACTGTTTTAGCAAAC
>JAFUUG010000354.1 GCA_017483905.1 Bacillota bacterium | reverse complement strand
CGGAAGCCTCTACACGATATGCACACATCACCATATCGCATTTATCTTTCGCCGCTCTCTCATACATAAGTTCAAACATCTGAGGGTTTACCACATCATCGCAGTCCACAAATCCTATGTATTCTCCCCTTGCATAAGAAAGACCGATATTTCTCGCTCCTCCGGGTCCCCTGTTCACCTTGCTGTCAAGTACGGTAAACTTATCCGGAAAAGCTGTTTTAAATGCAGTCAATATCTTCAGACTCTCATCTGTAGAAGCATCATTTATAAGTATAAATTCTATTTCGGGAAGTGTCTGTCTGCACATAAAAATAAGATTTTTCTCTAAATATTCCGCCGCATTGTATACAGGGATTATAACCGAAACTTTTATATTATCCATATTGAGTCACCGCCAAAAAATTATAAAAATAAGGAATAAAATTTCTCGCCAATAAAAATGTAAGCCAAATAATTATCATAGGTATCCAGAATTTAAGACTTGTGGGCATAAGTTTTATGTCTTTTCCGAAATATTCAAACAACATCTCTATATAATACAATATAAATATAAGAGCAGTTGCCGCAATAGTCGGATTGTATCGAAGGCTTAAAAGTATTTCCCCCCTCATAAGCGAATAGACCGCCCTTGTATTTCCGCACCCCGGACAAAATAAATGAGTTCTCTTATATATATCACACTGAGGCAATACGAATATCCCGCTTCCTATGATTTTAAGAGTCACGATCCCGCCAATAGCCGCAAGTGGTAAAAATATCAAAAAAAATTTAAGTATCTTCTTTTTTCTCTCATTTCCCGAAATATATCTTTCCTGCATTCTTTCTCCCCGATCCGATAATAATATCTTTTATTTATGTGGCAAACGACATTTTACAACGTTTAGCATAGTATAATAAAAATCGGCTGCCGCACTTATATTTCGGCAACCGTAACAGTCATATATTTATCAGTCCTTAAACGGAACTCCGTTAGGATCTGTAGTAACAGCACCCTGATATATCTGAATAGCCTCATAGAGTGCCCATATCCAGCTTACTATACCAAGGCATAAAACACCAAGTACAAGCTGAATAACTCCGTTTTTGATATTTCCTATGTAAAAATTATGAACACCGAATTCGCCTAAGAATATCGCAAGCAGTAATATTACTAACTTTGATTTCTGTTGACTTTGATCCATTTCTTATTGCCTCCTTAAATATACACAAATAAAATAATTACAATTTTATTATATTACACAGCAAAATTTTTTTAAATATAAAATTAAATTTTTTTTAAATTCCGTCAAATTGTCCATTTATTCATTCTCTTCCGAGCATTTTTTTGACACCGATCCCGAGATAAATAAATATTACCCCCACAATACAGCATATTATATCTTCCATTTCAAATTCTCTGCCAATTACCGCATAGATAAATTCGTTTACATAAATATTTTCCGAACCGATCTTTTCTGTTATCATTTCCCCGATGCCGTATATCTTTGCCGCATCTATCGCAACAGCAATGATCAGCACCCCAACAGGCAGCAGCATATTTTCCCCCGCAAAGCTTCTGCACAGAAAATACAGGAAAAATATCCCTATTATATCTCCCGCATAATATTTTACCGCCGTATCATCAACAAAATTTAAGATAAGCACTTCAATTACCGCAAGTGCCACCGCAACTGAAAAATTTTTCATATATTATCATTTCACACCCGTTTTAAACATTAAAAAAGACCATACCCGGTACAAAGTCCGAATACAGCCTTTATACTGCCCGAGACCGGAATCGAACCGGTACGGGATTTAACTCCCGCAGGATTTTAAGTCCTGTGCGTCTGCCAGTTCCGCCACTCGGGCAAAATGGGAGTTACAGGGCTCGAACCTGTGACCCTCTGCTTGTAAGGCAGATGCTCTCCCAGCTGAGCTAAACTCCCATAATAGCGACTCGGAAGGGGCTCGAACCCTCGACCTCTGGCGTGACAGGCCAGCGCTCTAACCAGCTGAGCTACCGAGCCATTATGTGATTTTTGCCTTCGTTTTTCAACGACTTAATTATTATACCTTATCCATCTTTTTTTGTCAATACCTTTTTTTACTTATTGGCACTTTTTCATGCAAATATATTTCGTCGTATTTTGACATATTCTGTGCTATAATTTTATTCTTGCTGCATACGATACTCCGGCAACGG
>JAFUUG010000353.1 GCA_017483905.1 Bacillota bacterium | reverse complement strand
TTTTACAGGCTTGTCTACGTGCATAACCGGCACTTGCAAGCCTGTAAACAACCTCGGATGAACAAAGTCCGTCTTGCAGTTTGCCGATAATGTCAAAAAGAATAATTCAAAAATGATCCCGCTTGTGAGCAGAGGTTATCCGATGAGATGGTTGAGAGGTCCGTTGCCTTTTCCGAGTTCGAGGGAATTTTCTATTGCAGAGGTCAAAAAGGATTTTGCTTTTTTTACGGAGATCTCTGTGTTTTCACCGCAGGCAAGGGAACTTGCGATAGCAGAGGAGAGAGTACAACCTGTTCCATGAGTATTTTTTGTGTGGATACGCTTTCCCTCAAATTCGTAAAATTTATTTCCGTCAAATAATATATCTGTGCTGTCGCCGTTCATGTGTCCGCCTTTGATAAGAACATTTTCACAGCCGAGGGAGATTATTTTTTCGGCTGCTTTTTTCATGTCATCTTTTGTCTTTATTGAGAATCCGCTGAGTATTTCTGCTTCGGGAATATTGGGCGTCAAAAGTAAAGTAAGGGGTATCAGTTTATTTATATAAATATCAAGGGCATTATCATTAAGGAGTTTATAGCCGTCTTTTGCAGCCATTACGGGATCGCTGACTACATTTTTTGCATTGTATTTTTTCAGGTCATCGGCTATACACTCTATTATTTTTGCATCGGAGACCATACCTATTTTGATGGCATCGGGGAATATATCTTCAAAGACGGCTTTCAATTGAAGATGTATCATTTCAGCAGTTATGTTTTCACTTTTTATTACTCCGCAGGTGTTTTCGGCAACTACTGATGTTATAACGCTCATGCCGTATACACCGAAAGCACAGAATGTCTTTATATCTGCTTGTATACCTGCTCCGCCGCTGCAATCCGAGCCTGCTATAGTTAAAGCTGTTTTCATGTCTTATATTCTCCTTTTTGCAAAAAAATTTTTCATAAGTTCTCCGCACTCAGCTTCAAGAAGTCCTTTTTCAACTTCTACCTTGTGATTCAGTCCGTCAAGCTGCATTATATTCATGACAGAACCGCAGAAACCTGCTTTTTTATTTGAGGTGCCATAGATGACCTTTTTTATCCTTGACTGGACTATTGCGCCTGCACACATGGGGCATGGCTCTACGGTTACATAAAGAGTACAGTCTTCAAGCCGCCAGTCGTTCATTTTTATACAGGCTTCGTTTATTGCGGATATTTCGGCGTGCATAAGTACGTTTTTCATATTGTTGCGGCGGTTGAAGCCTCTGCCGATTATTTCGTCATTGTAAACTATTACGCATCCGATAGGTACATCATCGAGGTGATAGGCAAGTTTTGCCTGCTCGAGTGCTTTTTTCATATAATATTCATCTGTCATATTAATTCTCCGTTTTGAAATTTTGTTATTATAATTATAGCATTTCGGGAGATAATGTCAAATGTTTTAAAGGGAGCAGCGATCTGAAGACTGCAATTTTTTGGAGTACAGCAACTAAAGCTGCACGCAGTCGGCACACTCGTAAACGGAAAATTTTCCGTTTACGAGTATAATATTTTTTGTTCATAACATTTCCTTAAAAAGTTTAAAAATTTTATTTTAAAGATATCAGACAATACCGGTCAATAGGTTAAAATACCAAAGCCGAACAAAGTTCGCTCAGGAACTGTAAACAAATTATATTGAAAAAAATTTTTGAAATATTCGGCGTTTCCTTTATTGATAATCTACAACTGATATCCAGTTTGTTAAAAATTCTTTTTCTTCCGGATTTCCCTTTACAAGCTGCGATGCCGCAACTATAGGAAGCCACTGCTGAACGTACTGCATTGCGGTATCACTCTTTAAGCAGAATTGTTTCATATAGATATTTGCAAGGTTTTCCTGCTTTTTAAGCATAAAGAGGAGATATGTCCTTGCAGCATCGGCACTTGCATTTCCCTGTGTTGCGTGTGACCAGTCAAGGATATAATGTTCCCCCTCGTTTGTGATGATGATATTGCTTGGATTGAAGTCACCATGGCATACCTTGACGTGCTTTGGCATACTTTCAAGCCTTGTGTGGAGGTCATAACGAGTGGTGGCATCTATATTGGCGGAGCTTATTTTCCTGTTCATCTTATCTTTTAATTTATTGAGA
>JAFUUG010000352.1 GCA_017483905.1 Bacillota bacterium | reverse complement strand
TCTTGCATACAAGAGATGAAGCACAGCATGTTCTATACCGCCCACATACATATCAACAGGCAGCCATTTTGAGAGAGCCTCTTTGCTTGCAAGTTCCTTATCATTATTTACGTCGCAGTATCTTAAATAGTACCATGAAGAGCCTGCCCACTGAGGCATCGTATTCGTTTCTCTCTTTGCGGGACCACCACAGCAAGGACAAGTCGTATTTACCCATTCATCTATTGCAGATAAAGGCGATTCCCCCGTTGAAGTAGGCTGATAGCTTTCAACATTCGGAAGCTCAACCGGAAGCTGATCTTCGGGAACTGCCACCGTACCACACTTTTCGCAGTGAACAAGAGGAATAGGTTCTCCCCAGTATCTCTGTCTTGAGAATACCCAGTCACGCAGTTTGTAATTAACGGTTTTCTTTCCGATACCCTGTTCCTGTAAATAATTAGCGATCGTAACTTTCGCCTCGGAAGATTTCATATCGTCAAATATTCCGGAATTTACCATCACGCCCTCTTCCGTATAGGCACATTCAAGTTCTTTGATATCTTCTCCCTCTTTTTTGATTACCTGTATTATAGGCAAATCGAATTTCTTCGCAAACTCAAAATCTCTGTCATCATGTGCAGGTACACACATTATCGCACCCGTACCGTAATCGGCAAGTACATAATCCGATACCCAGATAGGCACCTTTGCCCCGTTAAGAGGATTGATACCGTAAGCACCCGTAAAAGCACCCGTTTTATCCTTGCTCGTCATTCTGTCAACATTAGATTTAACGCTTGCATCGAAAATATATTTTTCCATATTTTCTTTGTATTCGTCAGTCACGATATCCTTTATCACTTCATGTTCGGGTGCAAGCACCATAAAAGTTGCGCCATATAAAGTATCCGGTCTTGTAGTGTATACCTTTATTTTCTTGTCAGTACCCTCTACATCAAAATCTATTTCCGCACCGTAGCTTTTTCCTATCCAGTCTGACTGCATCTTTTTAACCTTCTCGGGCCAGTCAAGTTTTTCAAGGTCATTTAAAAGTCTTTCCGCATATTTGGTTATTCTCAGCATCCATTGACGAAGATTCTTCTTTGTAACGGTAGAACCGCATCTGTCGCATACGCCGTTAGTCGCCTCTTCATTAGCAAGTACGGCTTTACAGTTAGGACACCAGTTGAGCGGCATTTCCTTTTCATAAGCAAGACCGTTTTTGAACATCTGAATAAATATCCACTGTGTCCACTTGTAATAATTCGGATCGGTCGTATTTATCTCCTTGCTCCAGTCATATATTGCACTTATCTCGTGAAGCTGTCTTTTTACATTTGCGATACTCTTTGCCGTAGCTTCCGATGGGTGAGTCCCCGTCTTTATAGCGTAATTTTCCGCAGGCAGCCCGAAAGCGTCCCAGCCCATCGGATGAAGAAGCTCGTATCCCTGAAGTATCTTGTAGCGGCTTATAACGTCACTTAATACATATCCTCTCCAGTGACCTACATGCAGACCGCTGCCCGACGGATATGGGAACATATCCAGACAATAATATTTCGGCTTATCCGTACCTGTAGGATTTACGGGTTTTTTCTCCCATATATCACGCCATTTTTTTTCAATTTCTCTGTATTCGTATTTTCTCATTTAAAAAATCCTCCATAGTTGATTTAAAATAATCACTAAAAAATATATACCATAAATTCACAAAAATTTCAAGTAGTTTTCAATTTATTCATAAATTTTATACTCGAAATCGGAAAATACTTCCGATTTCGAGTGTGCCGGCTGCGTGCCGCAAAGCGGCTATTTACTTTATCGCAGCCGTGTACATAAAGTTATACTGAGTGAGCAAATTTTTTTTGCTCACCAGTATAATTTATAGCCACCCATATTTCGGGTCTTTCACGGTCAATTATTTTTAACCATTCATTTTCCGCTTCTTCCGCACTTGAAAATTCAGTATTTTCAAGCAATCCTCTGT
>JAFUUG010000351.1 GCA_017483905.1 Bacillota bacterium | reverse complement strand
TCTCCCTCGCCGTACTGCCCTAATCTGAAAGATTTAACGTGCCTGTTTTTACGAAGAAAATCCGTCACAGCCGAGCGTAATGCTCCCGTACCCTTTCCGTGAATGACAGTAACGGGTGTCAGGTGTGATAAATAGGCATCATCAAGATATTTGTCAAGTTTTTCTATCGCTTCATATACCATAAGTCCTCTCAGGTCTACTTCTGCCGAAACGTGCTGTGCTTTTATTCCCGATGTTTTTACGGAATACGGATTTTTCTGTTTTTCCTCTTTTATCTTTGTTCTGTCCATAGAAATATCTTTTATATTTACCTTCATATTAAGTGCGCCGACTCTGACCATAAGTTCATTTTTGGAATTAGGCAGTGTTTCGACATAACCCGATTGTTCCAACGAATGTACATATATCCTGTCCCCTTTTTTTATCTCCGACGGAACAGGAGTTTCGTATTTCTGCGTTTTTTTCTTTTTATCGAGTTTTTGCAGCTTTTCATCTGAATCTTTGAGTTTTGTATTCAATTTTTGACGCATTTCGTCAAGTTCGTGCAAAGGTGTATTATCCCTCAGCATTTTCTGCATTTGCTTGATTATTGAATCCGATTCGTCCTTTGCATCGGAAATTATTTTCCTTGCAGTTTCGTTTGCCTCTTTTAATATCTTGTCACGCTGTTCTCTTGTCTTTCTCTTTCTCTCTTCAACATCTTTTTTCAGACGCTGTGCTTCAAGACGGTATTCTTCCGCCCGCTCCTGTTCTGTGATAAGATTTTTGCGGCTTATCTCAAGATCTGTTATCACATCTTCAAATCGCTTGTCTTCGTGGCTTAAAAGCTCTTTGGCATCATTTATTATAAAGTCCGGAAGTCCGAGCCGTGATGATATCGCAAAGGCATTACTTTTTCCCGGCACACCAATAAGAAGCTTGTAAGTCGGTCTTAATGTTTCCACATCAAATTCACAGGAGGCATTTTCTATACCGTCCGTAGATAGAGCATAAACTTTCAATTCACTGTAGTGTGTCGTTACGACTGTCCTTATTTCTCTGTCGTGGAGGTATCCTATTATTGCCGTTGCAAGAGCAGCCCCCTCCGTAGGATCTGTACCCGCACCGAGTTCGTCCATAAGTACAAGACTGTTATCTGTGACATTTTCAAGGATCTTAACGATATTGCTCATGTGAGATGAAAACGTACTTAAAGATTGCTCTATTGACTGCTCATCACCTATATCCGAAAAAACATCATCAAATACACAAAGTTCCGAATTATCAAATGCCGATATATGAAGTCCGGATTGTCCCATAAGCGTAAAAAGCCCTATCGTTTTAAGTGCAACGGTTTTTCCTCCCGTATTAGGACCTGTGATAAGAAGAGTTGTAAACTCATCGCCAAGATAAATGTCGGTAGCAACGACTGCTTTCGGGTCTAAGAGCGGGTGTCTTGCCTTTTTGATATTAAGATGACCGTTTTTGTTGAATTTAGGTTCTGTACCGTTCATTGATAGCGATAATTCGCCTTTGGCAAAAATAAAATCAATGTGTGAAAGTACATTAAGATCCGTCTGAAGTATATCTCTGTTTTCTTCCACCATTCTGCTTAAATTCGTCAATATCTTCTTTATTTCCAGCTTTTCCTCAGAACGAAGTTCCTTTATCTTGTTGTTAAGAGATACTAT
>JAFUUG010000350.1 GCA_017483905.1 Bacillota bacterium | reverse complement strand
CTCAATCCGCATATCTTTATATCAGCTTTCATACGCACCTCTGAACAAATCCGCTTTCTTCTTTATATCGTCCGTTTTCATAAAGCTCTCCCCCACAAGTATGCCATTTATTCCGGTATCTTTAAGTTTTATTATATCCTCTTGCGTATGGATACTGCTTTCACTTATGACTATCTTATTTTTCGGAACAATCTTACTTAATCTCACCGTAGTATTTATATCTTCCGTAAAGTCATATAAATTTCTGTTGTTTATCCCAATGATCTCTGCCTCGGCAGCAAGTGCGATCTCAAGTTCCTCCTCATTATGTGTTTCCACAAGTGCATCAAGTCCAAGCCCTTTTGCAAATCTTATATATTCATTCAAAACTCTTTTATCCTTTAATATCGCTGTTATCAGAAGCACAGCACTTGCCCCCGCCTCTCTTGCCTCAACGATCTGCATAGGACTGATTATAAAATCTTTCCGCAGTATCGGAAGATCTATTTCTTTATGCACGTCTTTTAAATATTGTGTTTTTCCCTTAAAGTAATCTTCTTCCGTCAGTACCGAAACAGCATCTACTGCCTTTTCATATTCCCTTGCTATCTCAACAGGTTCAAAATCTTCTCTTATCATTCCTCTTGACGGTGATGCTCTCTTTATCTCCCCTATTATAGAAAGTCCATCTTTTGCCATAGCACTGTAAAAACTTGCCGTTTTATCTTTTTTTATCTTTTCCGCTATGTCAAGTATATCAAAAATATATTTTTCTTCTTCAAGTCTTAATTTCTTCTTTTCGGTTATATCATCAAGTATCATAATTACAATACACCTTTCACAAAATTTTCAATAAGCTTCATTCCCTCCGGAGTATATATTGATTCGGGGTGAAATTGAAGTCCCGCTACATCAAATTCCTTGTGTCTTATCGCCATAATTTCTCCATCGTCTGTTTCCGCCGTTATTTCAAGACATTCGGGGACTGTATCTCTCACTACCGACAAAGAATGGTATCTTGCCGCCTGCATTGGATTAGGTAATCCTTTAAAGATACCTTCACCGTTATGCTTTATCATAGATGCTTTCCCGTGACAAAGTTTTTTTGCATTTGAAACAGTTGCCCCAAAAGCCTCCGCTATTGACTGATGTCCAAGACATATGCCGAGTATCGGTATTTTTCCGCTTAGTTCCCGTATTATATCTATACAGTTTCCCGCCTCTTTCGGAGTTTTCGGTCCCGGTGATATAAGTATCCTTTCGGGAGACAGTCCGAGAATTTCTTTACTTCCTATCTCGTCATTTCTGAATACTTTTATATCATCATCAAACTTTCCTATATACTGATACAAGTTAAATGTAAAACTGTCGTAATTATCTATTATAACCGTCATTATACTCTGCCCCCTATCGCCGTTACCAATGCCCTTACCTTGTTGTGACTTTCCAGATACTCCATTTCGGGTACCGAATCCGCAACTATACCTGCACCTGCCTGCATATACACTTTTCCGCCTTTTATTATCATCGTCCTTATTGCGATGCACATATCCATGTCACCGCTAAAGCTGAAATACCCGACCGCACCGCCATATATACCTCTTTTTTCTTCTTCGAGTTCCTCTATTATCTCCATCGCCCTTATCTTCGGTGCTCCGCTTAAAGTACCTGCGGGAAGAAAAGTCGAAAGCACATCATAGCAGTCAATATCATCTCTCTTTTCTCCCTCAACAAGGCTTACAAGATGCATTACATGAGAATAATACTGTACTTTCATAAACTTACTTACTTCAACGCTTCCTATCTTTGATACTCTGCCCATATCATTTCTTGCAAGGTCAACAAGCATAACGTGCTCCGCTCTTTCTTTTTCATCATTTTTAAGTTCCATCGCAAGTTCAAGGTCTTTTTCAAAATCAGCCCCTCTTTTCCTCGTTCCCGCTATAGGGCAGGTTCTGACTCTCTTCCCCTTTACCTCCACAAGCATTTCGGGTGAACTTCCCGCCACCTGATATTCACCGTAATTAAAATAGAAAAGATAAGGTGATGGGTTTATCGCTCTCAGTTTTCTGTAAAGGTCTATCGCACTCTGATTTGTCTCTGCCGTTATCCTTTGAGAGAGTACGACCTGAAAAATATCCCCGTCATAAATATACTTTTTAGCCTTTTCAACTATTTCCTCATATTTTTCTTTCGTCATATTTGATCTTATTTTAATATCTTCAGCTTTCTCCGATAAAACATATCTCTCTTCGGGTATCTTTGATTTTATTATCCTTTCCATATCATCAAGCGTTTTATTTGCATTTTTTTCTCCGCTTTCGCTCTTGTCATCTATTGCCGCAAGTATTATTCTGTCATGCAGATGATCATATATTATAAATTCGGTGAATACCATTAAATGTACCATCGGAATATTTATAGTGTCGGGATTTATTGTTTTTATATTTTCATACTGTTTTATTATATCATAGCTTATAGCACCGACTGCCCCACCCGTAAAAGCAATGTTCGGATCACTTTCTATCCTGAAATCACTCATATATTCTCTTACAGCTTCAAGCATTTTCTTATTTTCCGAATATCTGCATTTCCCGTTTTCCTCTATTTTAAGCTTATTATCACCGCTTAATATCGCATAAGGTCTTCTTCCCATAAACGAATAATTTGTTTTTCCGTCACCACGGCTTTCGAGCAAAAATCCCTTTTCATTTCCCACATATTTGTAAAATAAAGTTATCGGCGTTTCGGTATCTCCCGAAAAATACCTCGTGTACATTTTAAGTTCTCTCATTTTCATTACCTCCGTATTTCAAAAATTTTATATAGAAATTTTCAACGGATATTTTCATATCGGGATCAACCGTTATTATTAAAAACAAAAAGGCATCTTATCCCTATAAATCGGGACAAGATACCTTGTTATGCCACCCTCATTAAAAATAACGAATAAATCGGATACAATCATACCCTACCCCTGTAACGTGAGGACACGTTCAAAGCTACTTGCATACGCTTTCGCCCGACATCTCATAAGTCCATTCCCAAAAAGTATTCGTATCGGTTCACACCACCCACCGACTCTCTGAAACTCACACTTAACGGTACTCTTCTTAATCAAAGACTTTATTTTTTTAACTGAAAACAATTATAGCACAAAGTTTTTCATTTGTAAATACCTTTTTTAATTTTTTATTCCTATTTCATAATTATTTTTAAAGTTGCAATTGATCGAATCCGTCTTTGTCAGAATGACTATTTCAGACTTTCTTCGGGAATTATTGATATTTCCACAGCTTCTTTATTCGTAGCATACCCAACATATAATTTTCCGTCACATACATAACTCTTTGCATAGTGGAAGCCTTTTCTTTTTGCTTTCCCCTCATATATCACTTCCGGATCGCTTTCATTGCTCCGCAGCAGATATGCCTTATCAAAATATTTGCCGTCATCCGATATCAATACAGCAATAGGACTTCGGAGTTTATTATCAACAGGTGAACCGACCATAAATGCTCTGCCGTCTGATAAATTACCGCCGCTTTGCTTTGTTCTTGCATCGGGAACAGCTGTTTCCAGTATTTCGCTCCAGCTTTCCCCATTATCTTTGCTATATGCAGCACGCTTTGTATAAGAACTTTCCTGATCTCTGAATATCATAACGAGTATACCGTCTTTTCTTACAAAAATACTCGGCTCCATTTCTCTTGATG
>JAFUUG010000349.1 GCA_017483905.1 Bacillota bacterium | reverse complement strand
TATGCCATATCAGCACATCTTGTCACTTCTTCTTTAGGAATATTTACAAAAATATCGACAAGTTCTTCATCAAGCTGAGTTCCTTTACATTCTTTTAGAATCTTGATCGCTTCTTCATAAGATTTCTTTTCTTTATGAGGTCGTTTTGATGTGATAGCTGAATAAGTATCAGCAAGAGCTATCATTTTTGACGGATATGGTATTTTATCCCCGGGCATTTTATAGTAGCCGTTTCCGTCTATTCTTTCGTGGTGGTAGTATACCCATTCGCATATACATTCAAAATCATGGAAGTTCATAAGAATATCTTTTCCGACGATAGGATGGATCTGCATAAGCTGCCATTCATCATAAGTAAGGCTTCCTTCTTTATTGAGGATATCATCGGATATACCGAGCATACCAATATTATGAAGAAGACAAGCCACTTTAAGATTAATAAAATTTATTTCATTTTGTCTTTCTTTCGGAATATATTTATAAAGTAAGCAGACAAGCTCTGTAACATAATTACTGTGACCTTTGAAATTCTTTTCTCTGAACTCTATAGCATTTACAAGCATCGTTGACAGGTCGATACTTATTTCCTTTACTTCGCTTGTTGTCTTTTTTATCATTATTATACTCAATACGGCAAATATACTTCCTATAAGAGCGACAAGAGACGATGTTATCTCGGATGTAACTATGCTTGCAGCTATTGTAAGAATGTTTATCACATAAAGGATAATATATGATATTCTAAGACTCTTGTTATCTTTTTTTGTAAATACATCAACGTATGTTTTGTTGTATATAATAAACTGTAAGAGTCCAAGACAGCTTATTATGATCGCTGCGACTGTTATTACTATACTTATTGTTTTCATTTTCAATACCTCCCCTGTTTATTGAAATTTAAGTGTATATGCAGAAGTTCGTTTTGTCCCGAAGTTCTGAGTGGTACTCCCCAGACACTTGTTCCGGAACTGACTATGATATTATAATTGCCATCATTATACAGACCGTACCTTTTATCGTTCATAAAGTACGTTATTATTTCACCGGGAAATATCTGACCCCTGTGAGTATGTCCCGATAATTGTAAATCAACACCCGCTTTTTTTGCCTCTTCCGTATCTATAGGCTGATGATCGAGAAGAATCACAGGCTTTGAAAAATCTATGTTTTCCGTAAAATCGGAAAGAGGACATCGTAAAGGCGGGTCTACAACCGTCGGGTCTACTCTGCCGGCTATATAATATCCATCATTATAAATATAATCATTATTGAGAATTTTTATATGATTTTTTTCAAGTATATCTTCAAATCCTATATGACCGCTGTAATCATGATTTACAAAAACGTAGAAAATACCGTTTTTTGAATTTATTGAACCGAGTGCTTTTGCACTGTATTCGATCAGTTCGTCGCTTGTGCTTTCATCAAATATATCTCCGCAAAGACACACGATATCGGCATTTAATTCATTTGTCATGGAAACAAGTTCATCGATTCCGTCTTTTTCAAGTACTGTCCCGATGTGAGTATCGGATATCATTGCGATATCAAGATTTGGATAAGGTAAATACTTGTTAATGTCAATATTGTATTCTTTGACGGTTATATATCTTGCATTTACAAATCCGTATATTACGATAAGAACGGACAGAATAACAATTGCTATGCCGTTTCCATACGCTTTTTTCAATATAGGTATATTTATTTTGTATCGTTTTGCTATGCACCGCAAAATATCACTTATAAGGAAAAATATAAAAAAATACATTATTATTCCGAAAGATATACCACCTCCGTATTTTATGAAATACCCCAAAAACGTGTCTTTATTTACGGTTACAATTTTATTGAGCGTAAATAAAAGAGCAAACATTTCATAAATTATCCAGAAAGCGCACGGATTGGGAGTTATATTATTTGCGGTAAAAATATATTTTATTTTTTTTCCTACATAATAATTCGCAACCAATAATACAAGTGTTGCAGGTATCATAAACAAGATCATTTTAACAGGGATCATAACTTATGCGAACCTCTTTTATTTCAGAATACCTTTTACAAAATCTTTGATAGCTTCTCTTTCAATGACTGATTTATGAAGTACTTCTCTGCTTCCTATGTCCTTGATAGGTGCAGGTATATCAGCGTTCTGAAGAGTCGATAATATATCGAGTGCCTCAAATGGATCGATAGAAGAATATTTATCATCTATTGCAGAGCATACACTCTTGGCAAATTTATAAGGGCTTGCTGTAGATACGATAACATTTATATTATTATCGCCGCTTTCTTGCTGATATTTTTTATATGATGCGTATGCGACAGCTGTATGGGTATCCATTATATAGCCGCTCTTTTCATAGAGTGATCTTATAGCTGCAAGTGATTCGCTTTCGGAAGAGTATTCTCCGATAATATTTTTATTTTTTGCTTCGTTAAATGTGTATTTTCCGTCCTTATTTAAGTTATTCATAAGTTCTCTTGTTTTTTCACTGTCATTTGATACATGATAGAGAAGTCTTTCAAGGTTGCTTGAAATAAGTATGTCCATAGACGGAGAAGCTGTAAGTATAAATTCTCTGTTTATGTCGTAAGTTCCGCTTTTAAAGAAATCATAAAGGACTTTGTTATCATTTGATGCACATATAAGCTTATCAACAGGAAGTCCCATAAGCTTTGCATAATATCCCGCAAGGATATTTCCGAAATTACCCGTAGGTACGGTAAAGTTTATTTTATCACCTATCTTTATTTTACCCGCTTTTGCAAGCTGTGCATAAGCATAAAAATAATAAACGATCTGTGGTGCAAGTCTGCCGATATTTATGGAATTTGCGGAAGAGAAAACAAATCCTTTTTCCTCAAGCTCCCCGGCAAGTTCCTTATCGGTAAAAAGTTTTTTAACGGCTGTCTGAGCATCGTCAAAATTTCCTTTAATAGCTGCAACACAAGTGTTTTTTCCTTTCTGAGTGACCATCTGGGCTTTCTGGACATCGCTTACACCGTCAACAGGGAAGAAAACGATTATCCTTGTTCCATCTACATCTGCAAAACCCTCAAGGGCAGCTTTTCCTGTATCTCCGCTTGTTGCGGTAAGAATAACTATCTCCTTGTCAACTCCGTTCTTTTTTGCAGATGTTTTGAGGAGATAAGGCAGAATAGAAAGAGCCATATCTTTAAAAGCAAGCGTTTTTCCGTGGAAAAGTTCAAGGAAATTATCTCCGTCTGCTTCTTTTAAAGGTGCAATAAGCTCTGTATCAAATTTTTCGTCATAAGCATGGTCTATGCAGTATCTGAGTTCTTCTTCGGTAAAATCCGAAAGAATAAGACGGAGAACTCTGTATGCAAGCTCCCTGTAATTATATTTTGTTATTTCTTCAATAGGAAAGTCTATGACCGGAACAGAATCCGGAACATATAAACCGCCGTCTGCCGCAATCCCCTTAACTATAGCCTGACTTGCGGTAACGTAATTCTTATCTCCTCTTGTACTTTTAAATTGTATCATAATTCACGCATCCTTTTTTAATTTTTAGTACCCAATATTATTATAACATATATTTGGAAAAATTCAATTTATTTTTAATTTATTTTTGATAATGTAAAAAATAAATCGAGTCTTCGACAGTTAATCCTTAGACGAGAACAAAAGTGATACAGCATCTGTATATTGTAATCGCCGAAAAGTTATTAGCCGAAGAAGAATAACCGGAATGACCCTGTTTTCAACAGATATAAACAAAAGGACAGCGTTTTTGTCGGTTCTTTCCGGGCAATGGGTATATACAAAATCAAACACTATAAAATTTTATAGTAAACGACAAAAGTACATGTACTTTGGGCGTTTACTCGCACCGACTGCGTGCCGCAAAGCGGCTATATTCCTTATACGCAGTCGTGTGCATCCCCCGGAGGGTTATAGTAAACGACATTTTTTAATGTCGTTTACTATAATATTAAATCTCAATTTTATAAAGTTGAAATGTAAATTGATACCAAAAGCTAAGAAAGAACCTTTTTTTGTGCTGTCCTTTTTTATTGTATCATCTTTTTTTCAGCCGAGCTCAATCAGCCGTTTTATAGTTTAATATCCATATAACATCAAGCATATCGGGGTCTTCCTTTGTACTGTCTGTTGCTTTTGCGGCTGTTTTCTGATTTTCGGTCAATGTATATTTGCCGCTTATGTATTTCTCTGCTTCTACCCATTCCCCATTCTTAACCTGCATATCATAGAACCCTTTTCCGAGATACTTCTCCACTATCGCCATTATCGTACCCCCATGCACCACATAGGCAATACTCTCCTTATCACTGTTTTCAGCTATCGACCTTTCAATAACTTATTTCAACCGTATATTTCATTCGTGACAGCATTGAAATATTTTCCTTTATGATATCTCGTATACGGTCAACACATTTCACCTCATCTTCCGCCGAAAACCAAAATATCTGATTATCTTCCAGATTGCACATATTATCAGTGCCTTCCAACCGAAGTCCGGGAATTTTCTTTATTAAAAATTCATCTGTATCTTCCATTATCCCAAGTTCCTTTTCAATATTCAAGCAGCCACAGCCATAATCAAAGAAATGTAATTTTATCATTTTATTCTCCCCAAATTCCGATTTATACAAATATCCCCTTATCCTGTCCACATTCATCGTCCATAAGGCCAGATAAAGTCATCCGCACTTCCACTTCTTGACCATACACATTCCCATGCGTACTGTTCCCAATGGTCATAGTCCTCATTTTTCAGATGATATATATTCCCATAATCATCTGTACAGGCATAAACACAAGCATAACAGTTATTATAATACAGTACTTTAACTTTATTATAGTCATGATATCCGTATATATCATTCAAAGCAGGAAGTTCATCTTTAAGTTTAGTCGTATTTATTTCACATTCCGCTACGGCAAATGCCCATAACGCTACACACACCATAATCGCCGCCAAAATTCCCTCTTTTATTATTTTCACTCTGTTTCCTCCGTTTTACCTTAGAGATAGGACTTTGTCTTCGTAATTATGCGATTTATATTTCCTCAATAAAATCATATATAAATCCAATCGTATTGCAGTTTTCCAAAGCATTTTTCAGTTCCTCAGAACAAAAAAACAAGTCCGCGTCACATCTTTGCGCCCTAAAAAGATGTTCGCCTTGTATCGAATTCTTTTTAAAGTGAATTTCCTTAAAACTTTCTATTTTATCCTTTCTGCCAACATAAACCTTATATTTAGAATTCTCCAAATCAATGCAGTCTATCACAGATATCGGATTAATAATACAATAATGTTTTTCAAAACCCTCTTGATCTATAGATAAACGTTCTATCTTATCCGGAGCAAATTGCTCTATAATATCAGCAACTTTGTCAGATACGGTCAATAAAGTACTGTTGAACTGGAGAACATCCGATGCCCCAAAGTTCACATCCATATATATTTTCATTGTGGAATCCCACTTATCAACTATTCTGTTTCCATTTTGAGAATACGACAGCATCTTATCGTAGTCAAATTCTTCCATTATTGTTTCGCTGCATTTTGTTTTATCCAAGCTGATTTTATATATTTTCATTTTGTTTTCTCCGTTTCATCTTCAATACTTTTCTTCAATTCAAGAGCGGTATCTTTTTCCGGACATTCGTAATTTTGGGTGTTTTGAAGAATATACTCAATACTTGCCAAAGCATCTTTTGTTCTGCCGAGCTGATAAAACAGTTCTGCTGAGCAGGCATATATCTGTATAAGCTCCATTGTATTTGTTGTTTGTTCGATAGCCTTTTTTAAACATATCTCCGCTTCTTCCGTCCTATCCTTGTCAAGAAGATATATAGCTTTCATAAAATTTGCATTCATATTACCCATCGTTCCTTTCTTGTAGTTGATTTTATTCGGTTTGTTGCGGTATAGCCTGTTCATATTATACAACAAAAAAAATTATTTTCAATATAAATATATTCAGTTTTTCCATAACTCTACCCATTCCCCATTCTTAACCTGCATATCATAGAATCCCTTTCCGAGATACTTCTCCCCTATCGCCATTATAGTACCCCCATGCACCACATAGGCAATACTCTCCTTATCACTATTTTCAGCTATCGACCTTTCAAATTCCGCACAGCACCTCTTGCAGAATCCCGCTTTGTCCTCTCCGTCCGGAAATCCACATTCTCCGCCGCTTTCTATCCATCGTATGTAATCCTTATCTTCCTTCAATTCCTCATAGCACATATATTCAAATTTTCCGAAATCACATTCTCTCAGTCCCTCATATATTTTTCTCTCTTTCCCCTTGTATATAATATCAGCTGTTTCCTCGCATCTTTTCATTCCGCTTGTTATCACAAATTGCACATCGGGATATTTTTTTCCTTTCAGTTCTTCTATCCCCTCATCGCATAATCCCTCATCGGTACTGCCGATATATCTTCTTTCCTTATTTCCTTCCGTCTTACCATGCCTTATAAGTATTATCCTCATTTTTTTCTGTAGTCCTCCTCATGCCCCCAGTTATCAAATGATATCATATTCATATAAACATCATATCCCATTTCAATAAGCGGTATCACAGCAACAGCACCGCTTCCCTCTCCAAGACACATATCCGCATCTATCGCCGCCCTCAGACCGATCTCTCTTAATATCGCCCTGCTTGCATTTTCTTTCGATACATGAGAAGCTATCATATATTCTTTAAGTTTAGGACACAGCCGTACCGCCGCAAGAGCCGCCGTTAATGATATCACCCCGTCGATTATCACAGGCACTTCGTATATGCCCCCTCCGATAAATACCCCGACAAGACCGCATATATCATATCCCCCTACCTTTGAAAGCACATCTGCAATATCTTCTTTATCAGGTTTATTTGCCTCTATTGCCCTTTCTATCGCCTTTATCTTTCTTTTAAGTCCCTCATCATCAAGACCTGCTCCTCTTCCCGTTATCTCCTTTACATCTGCTCCGGTAAGTACAGATACCACAGCACAGCTTGTAGACGTATTACCTATCCCCATTTCACCCGTTGCAATCATTCCGTAACCCTTTTCTTTCAGTTCACCCACTAAATTTATCCCGACTTCTATCGCCCTTACGGCATCTTCTCTTTTCATAGCCGCTTTTTTAGTCATATTTTCCGTACCGTAGCCGACTTTATATTTCTTATCGCTAAGACCTTTTACATCTTCCTTTATACCTATATCAACGGGAAAAATATCAACTCCCGCTCTCTTTGCCATATAGCATACGCTTGCATTTCCCTTTATGAAATTTTCGCTCACTATCGCTGTCATATCCGAGCTTGTCTGCGTTACTCCCTCTTCCGTTATCCCGTTATCCGCACACATAATAATAAGTGCCTTTTTCCCGATTTCAAATTTTTCATTCTTCTTTATCGCACTTATCTTTATTATTATATCTTCAAGCACACCTAAGCTGTACAGCGGCTTTGCGATACTAAGCCACCTTTTTTTCGCTCTTTCTTCCGCTTCTTTGTCCGTTTCTTTTATCCTTTTAAGACTTTCCTCAAATATCATCTTCTTATTCTCCGTTTGTTTTGTGATTTATTTTTCAACCATTATTCGGGCCTTTATACCCCTATCATACGGATGTTTTATCTTTTTCATTTCTGTCACATAATCACCCATACCCAAAAATCCGTCATCGATCTCCCTGCCCGTCATCACTATCTCTGCCCCTGAAGGCTTGTTTTTTATAAACTCCTCTACCCTGCCCCTGTCAAG
>JAFUUG010000348.1 GCA_017483905.1 Bacillota bacterium | reverse complement strand
TCGAGCTTTTCTTTTTCTATATTAAGTATGTCCTTCAGATTCATGCAAACCACCCTTTTTAATTTATCAATTCAACGATCGAATCGACTTCTTCATCTTCTTCGTTCTCCTCTTCATCACCGATATGAGCCTCTTTCATTATAGCCTTTAAAGACAAATCGGTACCGACATCACTTTGTATATATCCGTTCATACCCTCTATCAGATAACGGAATATTTCTGAAGAATGATTGGAAAACATCGAATACGATATTTCGTTTTCAAATTCGCTTTCTTCTTTTACCGATTCTTTCATTGCATTTCGCACATATACATTATCCGATTTATCGTGGAGTGCTTCAATCAAAGTATCCGATGCACCGTGAGCTGCCAAAGCCCACATCTCCATCTCACCTATCGTCTGTCCGCCAAATCTTTTTGAACCCTTCATAGGCTGCTTTGATACAGCCCCGTACGTTGCATCTTCGATCACTCCGCCTCTTTCAGCTCTTTTATGCTCAACTTCATGTGCCAGCTTCATAAAATAAGCACAGCCTATTACTACCCTTCCAACAAATGGCTTTCCATTGCGGTTATTCATAAGATTTGCCGTACCATCGGGATAAAAGCAGCCTTCCCACGTTTTTATATAGTTGTACCTTATTCTTGCCCTGTCCTTTATTATTTCCGGTAAATGCTCATATTCACTCAAAACATCTTCCACATTTTCCGAATTAGCCAAGTCATAACAAAACTGCAAAAGCTCCTTTATCTCGTCTTCAGTTGCTCCGTTAAATGAATCCGAACGAATATGCAGATCAAGAAGGTAACAAACAAATCCCAAATGTGCTTCAAGAAGCTGTCCTAAATTCATTCTTGACGGCACACCGCAGGGATTTAATATCACATCCACTATTTCTCCGTTGTAAAATGACGGTGCTTTCGAATTTTTCTCAACAAGCGTTACAACACCCTTGTTTCCGTGTCGTCCTGCCATTTTATCCCCGCTTATAAGTTCATCGTACGATATAATGTTTGCACTGTAAGTTATCTTATCTTCGATATACTCAAACTCCCTGCTTATACTTTGAAGTATTCCGGATTTACCGAATCTTCCCCTTAGTTCTTTGGGCTTTACCTTTTTGTTATTTGAAGATGCCCTGAGTATAGTATCACCCGAATTTACATAGCTGCCATTCTTTATATAGCTTTTGAAATGCCATTTGTTTTTCGAGTAATCACCCAATGACAAGCTAAGCCTGTTGAGATTGAAAGAAGTAAATTTTGCGGCAGCTTTTTCCGTAATAACTATTCCATCTTCGTTGTTATAGCCATAATAAGGCAAATATGCAACAAGTACATTTACTCCCGGAGAAAATATGCCATCTCTTGATATCATAGTATCGGCAATTACTTCACCTTTTTTGAAACTTTCGCCTTCGCCCTTGCGGTTTTCTATCAGAATTATGTTCCCCGTCTTGAATGAAGATCGTTTCATTGGTATCTCTTTTTCTCCGATACCATCATAATCGACGATAACCGATTTCGTAGTTATTTTCTTCACTTTACCATTGTATTCTGCTTTTATGCAATAATCCATATCATCGGCAAGCCATTTATACATTCCGGTATAAATATAAGGCTTTTCCGATTGAAATACACCCTCCGCCTGTCTGAACATCGAGCAGGCAAATGTTATCCTTGCTCCGTCGTTTGCACCGATAAACGGAATAAGTGCTGCCGACTGCGAAAGTGTCTGGTCTTCAAATACATTAACATAGTCAAGTTCAAATGACGGTATAGATTCAACCGTTACCGATTCGGAATTATCCATATCAACAGACGGTACTCTTGCCTGCACTATCTTGTTTATCATAGGCGAATCAAAAACAGATACGGTCGGATCTTCGTTTTCGATCATAAGAATATCTCCGATTTTCACCTTAAACTCATCTTTTGGCGTAAGATATTTTATCTTTGATGAAACAAAGTATTTCCCGCCTTTTTTCACTATCGGGTGATATGGCGTTGTTATAATACCGTCTTTTATTTTTGCTCTCACTGCAATGTTATTTGTAAGACCGATCTTTGCAGATTGTGGTGTGTCAAACGGACACAATCTCCCGTAATGCCCCATCAAAATAGCTCTCATTGCAATGCTTGCTCCATTCGCAGATACCATTGTGACAAGCTTTCTGCTTGCGTGCGACAGTGCCAGCGGATTTTTGAAATCAGGTTCATTATGATATGACTGCTCATAAAGATAATCAAAAGTCCTGTTTATTATTTTCTGCATAAATTTTTTAAGTTCCGCAGGTCTGCCCGCAACTGCACGACTAAATGCCGTTTTAGATTCTATTGCGTTCATAGGACTTATGTACTGACGAACCATTCTTCTGTATGCCGATGAAAGCGTTTCCGAAAATGTATAAACACTCTTTATGAAATCGGTATCTCTGCGATAAAGTGTATAAAGCTTCGGAATATCCATCGTACCCGAAAGATAGGATATCAGAGCCTTCATATCATCCGTGGTTATTACGGGAGATTCACCGCTTTTGCAGTTTATGATCACTTCTTTTTCAAACGGTATAACTATCTCGTCTTTACCCTTTTGAGTTTTCAAAACAGTTATTTCTTCAAGTCCAAGTGATTTAAGAAACTCGTTAAGCTCATTGTCTATCAGTTCGCCTTTACTTATGCCGATATTTGTAGACAATTTCTTCGGTGTATAACCGTAGCCCTTTAATTTAGGCATTCTTGAAAGTAAAAACGATGATACCTTCGTTCCCGCAGGAATACTTATATCATTTATATCCTCACCTATAAAATACCCCGTAAGATTCGGATAATATTTTATATAAACTTTTTCAATGTTCTTTGCTTTTATATCTTCAAGAATTTCGGGAGTAACAAGTTCACTCTCGTCATATTCGTCAACTTTTCTTGCAAGCGTACAGCCAAGAATTTTATCTGCCGAAAAATATTCGTTGATGTATTTTCTTGCCGTTCCCAGCCTCATTGCAAAAATATCCGTATACATAATAATATCGGAAACCTTTTTATATATCGTACTGACAAATGTATCCTTTATCGGTTCAGCCATAATGCGCATTGAAATACCGCTGTAATTGTTTTTTATATAGCTGTATACTTCTCCCGTTATGTCACTATCGGGATCAAGTTCACCTGTAACACAGCCTATATAAACAGCAAGTTCAGCCAATGTACACTTGCCCCTTGTTCCCTTGAAATTCATAGTATATTTCATTTTGGGCTTATTGAAATTCAGCGAGCTGTCAAGCGTTATAAGCTGATAATTCTCTTTTTCATCGACCGTCAGATCTTGTGCTTTATTAAGCTCATTTATGCAAACAACTTTTCTTCCACGCACATTCAGAAGACCTTTTTTATCGACTGCCGGAATTTTCATACCCTCAAACGATATTTCGCTGTCACTTACATTTACATCATCGGATCTGACCGTAAAGGAAACATTCACGGGATAATATTCCTCATTGTTTTCACTGTTTTCCACAGGTATCGCATTTACGGCAATATTCCTGTCCGTAAGTTTTTTCCCCGATATGTATTCAAGCCTATCCATAAGATATTCCATATCAGCATACGCCGTTTCTTTTCTGTATCTTTCGTGACTATCAAACAGATGCTCTAATATTTTTACAGGCTTTTCCTTTATTATTTTTCTTTTAAGAATAAGCTCACCATCTTTTTCTATGTACATAAAAACGCCTCCCATATAACCCGACGCAATAATTTTATACATATCCGCATATAGAAACATTAAAGACAACTATATGCGGATACACACAAAAAAATAGCTTTCACTCAAAATCCGAAATGGTTATATCAAAATATTCCTCAACCTCACAACTCGGCAACTTTGCGAAATATGCCCTTTCCGCCTCAATATCAATGATATAAACGCCATTTAACGCATATATTATGCCGTCAACCTTATAGTCCGAATCGTCAAGCTTTATTGCCGCCATCTGCATAACTTCTTCGCATAATTCCATATCGGTATTGCTTACCTTGACATCGGCATCGTCTATCGTTATTCTTTCCGTAGTGCCGTCCGAGGTTATATACGCAAAGGAATTGCCCTCCTCGTGCATTATCTTTTCTGTTCCCGTATCTGTTAAGATACAGCCTGCCACTGTATGTAAATCATCAAAATTCATTTTATTCAATCCTTTCATAAATATATTTATTCGATAACAACATTTGTAACTATTTTGCCCTGCAAAAATATAATAACAGGATAACCTTTAAAAGTCGTTGCAGATATAACCGAATGATTAACGCCCTTTTCCTGCTGCTTAACATCCGAAAAGTTTA
>JAFUUG010000031.1 GCA_017483905.1 Bacillota bacterium | reverse complement strand
CCGTTTCAGATATCAGCGCAGGGCAGTCGTTCTCTTTCTCCGACAGTTTGTATCTGAATACTTTAAGGCGATTGATGAATTGTCTTGTCTTTTCTCTCTTCGGTTCGTCAAATATTTCATTCGGGCTTCCCTCTTCATATATTTCGCCCTCGTCCATATAAAATACCCTGTTTGAAACATTTCTCGCAAATTCCATCTCATGCGTTACGACTATCATTGTCATACCTTTTTGTGCGAGATTCTTTATTACCGCCAGTACTTCCCCCACCATCGTCGGATCGAGTGCGGAGGTCGGCTCGTCAAAAAGCATTATTTCGGGTTCTGTTGCAATGGCTCTTGCAATTGCGGCTCTCTGCTGCTGTCCGCCGGAAAGTTCAGCAGGATAATTCATTTCTTTGTTTGCAAGTCCCACTGTATCGAGTATCTCCATCGATCTTTTGTAAGCCTCTTCCTTACTCCTCTTTAAAAGTTCCGTCTGTGCAAGCATTACATTTTCCACTATCGTAAGATGAGCGAATAAGTTGAAGGATTGAAACACCATTCCCACATGGCGGCGTAGTTCGCTGTAATTGTAGCCTGCTGCAAGCGTATCTTTTCCGCCAAAAATTATTTCTCCGCCGTCGGGGTTCTCAAGATGGTTTATAAGGTTAAGCATTGTGCTTTTTCCCGTTCCCGACGGACCTATCACGGATATTACGTCCCCGGCTTTTATGACACAGTTCACATCTTTAAGCGGTGTCACTGCGTCAAAGCTCTTTTTCAGATTCTTTATAACAAGCAGTTCCTTGCCGATCTCGGTCTTATTTTCCGCTTTTTCCGTATTCTCCGTTTTATTTAATATCACGTTATCAATGCCTTTTAATTTTCTGCTGCCGTTAAGTTTTCCGCTTATAAATTTCAATATCCATATAAGTACATATGACATGATGAAATATATCGCCGCCGTTGTAAAAAGAGGAAAAAACGCATCAAAAGTTCGGCTTCGTATTATATCCGTAACTTTTGTAAGTTCAAGCACCGAAATATATCCTGCTACCGATGTCAGCTTTACCATTGAAACAAGCTGTCCGCTGTATATGGGAATAATATGCCTGAGTGCCTGTGGCAGAACCACCTTTATAAATCCGTGAAAAGGAGTAAATCCGAGAGCTTTCGCCGCCCGTGCCTGTCCGGGTGGTACAGCCTCTATACCGCTTCTGAATATTTCCGATGTATATGCCGCAAAATCAAGCGAAAATCCGAGTATACATACCTGTAATGCGGAAACCTTATCATTATTGAATATTATGTAATAAAGTACCATAAGCAGCACAAGTATCGGAATGCCTTGTATCATTTTTATATATATTCTTGCAAATGCCGTTGCAAAGGCATTTTTACTCATTCTCATTCGGCATATCAGTATACCGAGAAGTGTACCGATGATACATGATGCCAGCGCAAGTATAATAGTTGTTTTCAGTCCGTTAAAAAACATTTTGTAGCGGTCTTCTCTTATAAAATTTGTCCGAAAGCCCCGTATCATCTTATCTGCAAATGCCGATGCCTTTGAGATCGTCGTCGTTTTCGGTGTTTCTTTCCTGACCATATACATATCCGCAGCTATGAGCGGAGTTGTAATATTTATCTTTTCAAGTCTTTCGGGCGTAATATACACCGTATCGGCCACAATATCGTATGTTCCCGATGTCAGCCCCGCAATCTCCGTCGGATAATCAACGCATTCAAATTCAGGAGTATAACCGTATTCAACGCAGAACATATCCACAAGTTCGATAAATCTCCCCGTAAGTTCTGTGCCCGAGTAATAGCTCATAGGAAACCATGTTCCCGTTGTTGCCACACGAAGCACACCATTTTCCCCCGAAAAAGTGTAATTCAGTCTTGCATCTTTATCCTCCGTCATATTTGCCCATTTTTCGCTTATATTTGATAATTCGCCGCTTTCACTCAATTTTTTGATAAAAGCATTGAATTCATTTTTTAGTTTAACGCCTTTCTCGTCAGGCCTCATGCCAAAGCCGTATTCAACTCTGAAAAAAGGCTCTGTAAAAAAGCCAATGTCACCGTAATTTTCATTCAACATATCTATATGCGTAAGATATACGCTTGCCACATCGACTTTACCGCTTTCAAGTGCGGCAAAAACTTCCGCAAAACTATTGAACCCAACTATTTCGCTTTCGGGAAATTCTTTTGCAGGCAGATCCGAAAGTTCCGAACCGGATATCGCCCCTATACGTATTCCGGGCTTTTTTATACTCTCTCTCGGTTCATTTATCGTTAAATATGCATAATTGTCGGATTTTACTATCAGCGCAAGATTATCGAGATAAGCCTCCGTATCGGGATCCGCGCAGTCTCCGCTCATATCGAGCATTTCCGTAAGCTGCGGATATTCCGAAAATATCTCGTCCTTTTGCTCCTTGTATGCAAAGAAAGCATCTATTGTACCTTCTGCTGTAAGTTTTGCAAGTTCGGAAATATCCTCTGCATAATATATTTCGCTCTCACCGAGTTTCTCTATCGAAATCTCTTCAAGTTCGCTTCCCTTGACAGCACCTATCCTCTTCCCCCTCAGATCTTCTACACTTTTCCATTCCCCCCTTGTTTTGGTTACATCAGCCGTACCTATAAGCTGTGATAGCAGTACCGCCAAAATAACAACAAGAATTATCAGTATTTCAGCTGTCAGTATCCTCCGATCTTCTTTTTTTTGATTCTTCATTTCAGTGTTCTCTCCTTATTTTTGCGATATTTTACGGCTTTATTTTAGCAGATTAACAATATAATGTCAAAGTCTTTTCCTCATTTTTCAAAAAGTGCAGCAAGAGCATAAACCGAAAAATTACAGAACAAATTAAAACCCATTTTTTATTTTTTTCTATAATCATATTGACAATTAGGCGAATTTTTTTGTATAATGTTTCTGCGTATATCTGAATAACTATATTTTTAGCCCCGTGCAATACGGATGTTTGTTTTTAAATCGGGTATTGTTTCGGTTTTTTTGTGCTACAGAAAAGCCGATGTACTCACAGCAAACTCCGTATTGTAAACGGAGCTTTTTTATTTCATAAATATGAATAAGGAGATGACGATATTCAGCTTCGCTTATTTTATAAAAATGCTCTGTAACGGTATGAGTATGCCGCAAAACGAAATGATATTTATAGTAAGCAACATTAAAAAATGTCGCTTACTATAACCCTCCGGGGGGATGCACACGACTGCGTATAAGGTAGTTAGCCGCTTTGCGGCACGCAGTCGGTGCGAGTAAACGCCCAAAGTACAAGTACTTTTGTCGTTTACTATAGGATTTTTTTCAAATCTTCTTCACCACATTGAACGAATCATATATCAGATTATATCCCTGCGTAAACAGATTCATTATATTCCATATCGAGATCCCCGTAAATCCATATCTGTATACAAGCCCCGTCTTGGCTTCTATGCTCCTTGCATCTTCAAACCATACTATATGACCGTTCCCCTCTTCATCCGTATATTCATAATATGGAGACATGGCAAGTTCATCAAACATTATTTCCGCATTATATCTTACAGCCCTGTTTATCGCTTCCGTATTTGAGATCGACTGTGCTTTCGTTTCCCCTCTGATATATGGCATCCGCCAGTCATATCCGTAATTCGGCACTCCCATGAATATTTTTTCCCTCTCTATCTCCGATACTGCATAATTAAGCACTTCAATGACCTTATTGATCGGAGCTACAGCCATCGGCGGACCATAGGTATATCCCCATTCATACGTCATTATCAGCACATAGTCGGCGATCTGCCCTATTGCATAATAATCATGAGCCTCATATAAAAGCCCTTTTTGGTCGGAAGATGTTTTCGGAGCAAGCGAAACTATAAGGATATAGCCCTTTTCGCTTAGTTTTTCTTTTGCCTTTCTGACAAACCCGCTGTAATTTTCTTTGTCCTCGGGAAGAATAAATTCAAAATCTATGTCAAGCCCGTAATATCCCTTCTCTTCTATGTTATTTACGATATTTTCGATAAGTATATCCTGTGAATATTCATCATTTAAGATCTTGTTTGCAAGTTCGTTGCTGAATCCGCCCTCGGAAGTCAGCGTCGATATAAGCATTATCGGTTTTACATTGCTCTCTTTTACCGTCTGTAAATTTTCCTCCGTCTGCGGTTCGATCAATTTTCCTTCCTCCGTAAAACCATATGTGAAAAAAGTAACAAACGTCAAATACTTAAATGTATTTTCAAGTACATCTTTTTTGATAAAGGAATAGGCATATCCGTTTATCTGTAAATTGTAATATTTTTCCGTAATATTGTCGCTTATATAGATACTTTGCCCAATCACAAGAGCATCGGGATTTTCAAGACCGTTTATCAGTGCGATCTCATCGGGCGATGTGCCGTAATTTCTTGCTATCGTGTTTATTGTATCACCGCTTTTTACTACATATATCATAATAAAAACACTCCGCTTATTTATAGATAATAATTATTATATAGCAATAAATCTGTAATTATGACAAGACTTGTAATTTTTAGATAAACTGCATAAAAAATGCATGGCAATTTTGTATATATTTTTTTCAAAAAGTACTTGTTTTTTATTTATCAATCCTGTATAATAATATCATAGCAAAGAGATATTACAAGTTTTTATATAGATATATTCATTTATATGAAGTTTAAAGGAGGTTTTCCTTATGAAGAAAACATTTAAAAATATATTATCATTGGCAATTGCGGCAGTTATGTCCGTTTCTTTCGTTACATCAGCTTTCGCAGCAGAATCTGTTTCAAAAAAGACTACTTTCGGTTCTGCCGAAGCTAAAGTTGAAAATTACGTCGGTACTTTAAAAGGTCTTAATATCACAATAGACGGCGAAAAAGTCACAGAGATCATGGTAGTAAGAGAAACTCCGAATTCTCAGCTTTCCGTTTCCATCACAGGTGCCGATTCTCTCTATTCAAATGCTTTTGCAAGCGTATACACCTGCAAAGACGGCAAGACTTTCGTTAAAGGCGATCAGGCTGCTATGGGTACAGGCGATTCCAAATCAACAAATGTTACTTATGCTCTTAACGGTCTTGTAGGAACTAAAGTTAATTACTATAACGATGCAGCGGTTTCCGATCCTGCAATGGTAAAAAACGCTCCTGTGGTTGCTGATTTCGGTTATATGCTTATAATCACACCTCAGCAGGAAAATAATCTTGCAACAAAAGGTTACTTATCCGAATTTGACAAATATGTGTACCCGGGTTTAGCAGATATGCTTGCTTCCTCAAACAGCAGCGAAGCTGTTAAATCTTCCGAACCAACCAAAGATGAAGTAATGAAATATTTTACAAAAAATGTTCTTCATCTCGGTCAATAAGCTTGTTACCTCCTCATAAATAATTTTTTAAAAAGTTGTCGTATTTTTGCGGCAACTTTTTAATATTCTTTATTCCACAGAAACAAAAAGGAGTGAGATCCATGAATAAATTCTATTACGCAAGGCACGGTCAGACCGAATGGAATCTCGAAAGAAAAGTATGCGGAAGAAGCGACATACCTCTTACGGAAACAGGACGCAAACAAGCCCTTGATCTTGCAGACAAAGTAAAGAAAAGCGATCTTCATATCACCAAAATAATCACCTCCCCTTTAAAGCGAGCTGTAGAAACGGCAAAGATTATATCGAACATAAACAGCATACCCGTCACCGCAGATTTCCGTATAACCGAGCGTAATTTCGGAAAAGCCGAGGGAACGGAATATTCGGACGAATTTAAACTTTCGGTAAAACAGCTTGCATATAATTTTGAAACAGGTGAAAACGCTTTTCAGGTGGCTGAACGTATATTTGAAGTACTTGATGAAATAAGCCGGAGCAGCGATACTTATTTAATGGTAGCTCATAACGGACTTGCAAGGTTCGTTCATTCGTATTTCAACGGTCGTGATATTAAAAAGAGCGAAGACTTCTTTATAAAAAACTGCGAAATAAAAGAATATAAATTTAAGTAAATTTATACTTGCAAAAATTTCCGATAATATATAATAAGCAGTTCTCCCAAAAAAGGAAAACTGCTTATTAAAACTGCTTATTATTATATGCAGAGAATTTCTTCTATATGTTTTTCTTTATAATTTTCTTCATCCGATAATACAGTCCACCGCATCTGTGAATATTCCCTCAGATATTCGATCCCACGATAATATCTGTCATATCTTCCATACCACACGGGACAATTTTTTTTCATATATTTTTCGGCAGCAGCTACAGCTTCGCTTTTTTCGCTCCCGTAAATATCCACCGTTCCGTTTACCTGCACTCCGTTGGGACTTGAATGAACTATCACAAGACTTCCGTCACCGCATTTTCCAAGCACCATATACACATGACCTCCGCCGCTCATTATATCCCCTATAATATGATCTTTCACATTTTCTTTTTCTTTATATATCCCAAATCCCACATCTGCCAGATATTCCGCCATTGTTGCCGCTTTTCTTACATAACCGCTTTCACACGGAAACAGATTATATACAAGCCAGCCGATATATCCCGAACAATCAAGCCCCATTCCAAGCAGATAACGTGTTTTTGTATAGTCATAATTTTTATCCTGTTTTTCAAAATATTCCACCCATTTTTCGCTTATGCCTATACGCATACTGTCCTCTCCGCTTCCCTCATCTGCTTCATTCCAGCCGCCGCCGTAAATATACATCGTTTTACCTACGGGAAGAAGTGCCGTTTCTGTAAGCTGCTTATAGCTTGCCATATTATCCCCTCGATATTTTATCTTTTATATTCTATTTCGTTTTCCTGTTGTATATGAACATTATTATTGATACACCTATTATTATTGCATATCCAATAAGACTTACCGCATCGGGTATCTGTTCAAAAAATGTAAACCCTATTATAGCCGCAAAAAGCACCTGTGTATAATCAAAAATACTTATCTCCTTTGCGGCTGCATATTTGTAGGCATTCGTCACTCCTATCTGTCCGCCTGATGCCGCAAGACCGGCAAGCATAAGCATACCGAACTGATACAGGCTCATCTCATGATAGTTGAATATAAGATACGGTGCTATCACGACGGTAGAAAATGCCGAAAAGAAAAATATTATATAGGCAGAGCGTTCTTTTTTCGTTCCGAGGTATCTCACCGCCGTATATGCACTTCCCGCCCCCATCGCCCCGATAAGACCTATAAATGCAGGAAAAGACTCCATCGTTCCGCTTGGTTTTATTATGAATATACTTCCGATAAATGCCAATATAACGGCAGCTATCTGTATAAGATTCATTTTTTCCTTTAAAAATATATACGAAAACACTATCGTAAAAAAGGGGGCAAGCTTCCCCAGCATTGAAGCATCCGACAATATAAGCCTGTCGACCGCATAATAGTTGCACAGTATTCCTATAGTACCGAGGATCGAGCGCAAAATAAGTACGGGCAGATTTTCTTTTCTCAGCTTGAATTTTTCTTTATCTTTCATAAGCATCACTACCGCAAACGCAAGCGCAACAAGATTTCTGAAAAAGCTTTTCTGAAAAGACGGCAGATCCCCCGCCATTTTGACAAACGTATTCATAAGTGCAAAACTGAACGCCGAAAATATTATAAAAAATATACCTTTACTTTTATTATTCATAATTTTAAAAACTCCCAACACAACAACCGTAAAAAAATTGACGGAAAAACACCGTTCCCCGTCAATTCGGCATGAAAAACCATTTCACACCATATAGTTCATTTTATTCCTGTAATCCTATGCCTCTTTTTTTCCTCCTGGCATCAAGTTTAGCCTGTTTTCTCTTTGCTCTCTTTTCCGAGATATTTCTCAGTATGCAATAGGGAGTAGGTATAAGAAGAAGCGTTACGAGAGTTGAAAGCGAAAGACCGAATACAACGGTTATCGCCAGACCTCTCATTGATTCCGCACCCTCTGACTGACTTATCATCATCGGTACAAGACCGAGTACCGTCGTAAGAGTAGACATAAGTATAGGACGAAGTCTTGTAGGACCTGCTACTTTCATAGCCTGCAAGTAGTTCATATTTCTCTCGTTTATAAGCAGATTAGCATAGTCTATAAGCACGATAGCGTTATTAACAACCACACCCGCAAGCATTATCAGACCAAGCAGAGCCGTAACAGATACACTCTGACCCGTCAGGAAAAGACCAAATATACCGCCTGTCATAGCTATAGGCATAGAGAACATTATTATGAACGGATCCTGTAATGACTCAAACTGTGATGCCATTATCATATACAGTAAGAAAACTGCGATCACGAGTGCCTGTAAAAGACCCGAGAAAGCCTTTACCATCTGCTCCATAGATCCACCGTATTCATAGCTGTATCCGTCAGGCATGATATAATCTTTCATTTTGGCATCTATCTGTGAGCTGACCTCACCGACAGTCACATCTGTAAGATTCGCCTTGACCGTTACATATTTCTGCTGATCCTGTCTTGTTATCTCCGTAGGAGTTTCGTCTATCTTTATATCGGCAATTTCATCAAGAGGAACGCTCACACCCATTGCAGTAGGTATAAGGATATTTTCGACATCTGTCACATAATTTATCTTATCATTTGACTGTCTTATCCTTATATCGTATTCATCATCCTCTATTTTAAGTGTAGTAGGGGTAGAACCCGTTACGGCAGTTTTTACTATAGATGCAACATTAGATGCCGATATACCGTAAGCGGAAGCCTTATCTCTGTTTACCTTTATCGTTACCTGTGGTGCCGCATCACTCATAGAGGATTTAACCTCCGAAGTACCCGGTATCTTTTCAACTATACCTACCACATGATTTGATATTTCTTTAAGTTTTTCGTTATCCGTACCGTTTATGCGAACCTCTATACCGCTGTCGGAATAACTTCCCATCGACCTTGCCTGTGCGGAAACTTCTATTTCTGCGCCCGGTATGTCATTGAATTTTGTACGCAGTGCCTGTGCAACTTCACTCGCACTTCTCTCTCTCTCTTCCTTATCTATAAGGTTTATCGTGACCGTTGACTTATCCTCGCTTCCCGATCTGATTGACTCACCGCCGCCAATATTCATCGAAATATCTTTAAGTTCAGGCACTTCATCCTTGTTTAATCTGTTCACGACTTCTCTCGTTATTTTCTCTGTTGTTTCAAGTCTTGAACCTTTAGGAAGCTCTATCGTTATCGTAACGCTTCCCTCGTCACTCTCAGGCATCATTTCAAATCCGATCACCAAAAGACTCAGACCTGTAAGCACGACCGATATGACAGTAATTATAAGCGTTATTGCCTTATGACTTAAAGCAGCCTCAAGTACTTTTTTGTATACCGTTTCAAGCCACGATATGATACCGCCGATAAAATCAAGTAATCTGACAAATATATTCTTCTTTTTTACATCTTCATGAGAATCGAGTATCTCTTCCGGATCAAGCCATATAGAAGATAACATCGGCACAAATGTTATGGCAACTATAAGCGACATCGTAAGTGAAAATACGATAGTAAGTGCAAGATCGTTAAACATCTGTGCAGCTGTACCGCCCACAAAAGTGATAGGCAGGAAAACCGCTACAGTCGTCAATGTAGATGCGATTATCGACATACCGACTTCTCTTGCACCCTCAATAGCCGCCGTTTTCTTATCGCAGCCCTCTTCCAGCTTTTTATATATACTTTCCAGTACAACTATGGAGTTATCCACGAGCATACCTATACCCAGTGTAAGACCGCCAAGACTCATCATGTTAAGAGTAGTACCCGAGAAATACATACAAGCAAATGTAGCTATTACCGATATAGGCATCGAGAATGCAACTACAAGTGTTGATTTAATGTTTCTCAGGAATATATAAAGAACTATTACCGCAAGGAATGCACCTTGTATAAGCGAATTTTTAACATTACTTACCGAATTGTTTATAAATTTAGCAGGGTCATATACAACAAGGAAATCAATGCTCGGATATTCCTTCTGTATCTTTTCAAGCTCTTCTGTTACTACCGTTGATACATTTACGGTATTTGCCGTAGACTGCTTCTGTATCGACATAAGCACACTCTCATTGTCATTTGTGTATGCGATCGAAGAAGAATCCGCAAGCTGTTCGCTTACCTCTGCCACATCTCTTAAATATATCGTCTTTCCCGAAGAAGTCGTTATCGGGATATTTTCTATTTCCTGTATATCTTTGAATTCACCGTTCACACGGACAGAAAGTATCTTGTCGCCCTGTTTGATAGTACCTGTAGGAGTGTTTGCATTTTCCGCAGAAAGCACACCCGATATCATAGATTCAGTCACACCGAATCCACGCATAGCCTCCTGATTAAGTACTACCTGTATCTCCTTGTCACGACCACCCGAAAGGGTAACGCTTGCAACACCGTCTTGTCTTTCCAGTCTGTCAGAGATCTCATCTTCAATAAGTGCCTTTAATTCCGAAGATGTCATATTTGTACTTGATGCACTTATGTTAAGACCTATCATAGAGTTAAAGTCTATCTTTATGACCATAGGATCGTCCGCATCTTCGGGAAGCCTGCTCTTTATAAGGTCTAATTTTTCACGCATATCGCTTGCCGCAACATCTATATCAACACCATTGTTAAATCTTACAATAACCATCGATGACCCATTGGATGTCGTCGAACTTATGGTATCTATACCCGATACTGTACCCATCTGCGCTTCTATCTTTTTCGTTATCAGGTTTTCTATTTCTTCGGGACCCGCTCCGTCATATCTCGTCATAACAACAGCAACAGGTATATTCATATTAGGCATAAGGTCTACCTGTAAGTTGAATATAGCAAGCGCACCGAATGCGATCGCCATCGTTATCATCATGAATGTTGTTACGGGACGGTTTACCGCTACTTTAGAAAAATTCATTATTATTCCTCCTTAGCAGTAGACTCTTCCTCTGCGTCTGCATTGACATTTTCTTCTGCCGCAGCGGAATTTATTATTCTTACGCCTTCTCCGTCGGTCACATAAGTCTGACCTGTCGTAACGACTTCATCGCCCTCTTTAAGACCGCTTGTTATCTCTATATCCACACCGTTATCAATGCCTACCGTTACGTCTGTTTTCCTTGCAAGACCATTTTCGATAACGTACACATAATACTCTCCGTCTTTGTTTATTACCGTATTTCTCGGAACGATTATGGCATTATTGCTCTCTTCGAGTTTGAATCTTATCTCCGCAAACATACCCGGCTTTATTCTGCCTTCGTTGTTTTCTATCTCTATCTTTACGGGATATGTGCTTGTATTATCTGTTGCAGGGCTTATATTCTTTATCCTTCCCTTTATAGCTTCGCTGCCGATAGTCGATATGGTAACATCGACTTCCTGTCCTACCGTTATGTAATTTATAAGTTTTTCCGATACATTCACATCTACCGTAACGCTTGACATATCAACTATGGTAAAAGGCACGCTTGCAGCACTTATCATATTTGAAGCACTTATATTCTTGCTTGTTATCGTTCCGCTTATCGGAGCTTTTACAGTCGCATCCGCAAGAGTTTCCCTTGCTATCTGAAGCTGTACTTCTACAGACTGTCTGCCCGCAACAGCCGAATTTACACCATTTTGCGCATTTTCCGTATTTTCATTCATTATTTTTTCATCATATATCGCAAGGCTTTCCTTTGCCTGATTCTGTGCCGTCAAAGCTGTTTCATAGGCATTCTGTGCCGTAGCGTATCCGTTCTTTGTAGACTCGTAGGTATTCTGAGCCTGTGTATATCCGTTCTGTGCCTGTGTATATCCGTTCTGTGCCTGTGTATATGCAAGCTCTACCGAATCAAAGTCGTTCTTTGTTGCCACGCCTGCCTCATAAAGCACTTTTGTATCATTGTATTTTTTCTCAACATCATCAAGAGATGCCTTTGAATTTTCAAGTGTTACCCTTGAATTGTCAAGCGCAACTTCCGCATTGTCAAGAGCGATCTTGGCATTATCAACGGCGATGCGTGCATTATCAACAGCCGTCTTTGCATTTTCGACACCTGTTTTCATTTGCAGTCTGCTTGTTTCGCTCTGCCCTCCATTTACATTTGCAAGACCCGTCTGAGCGGATGTTACCGAAGCATTGCTTACATTAAGCTGTGCCTCAAGCTGTTTTATCCTATCCCTGAGATCCTTTTCATCAAGTGTAAAAAGTATATCTCCTTCCTGTACCACATCACCCATATCGTGATATACCTTATCCACCTGCCCCGAGAGTTTGCTCGTTACGTTGACTGTTTCCTTAGGCTGGACTTTACCCGCATAAGTAAGATCTTTTCTTATCGAGTCTGCCTTCATTATAGTTGTTTCTACAGGTGTAGCGGCAACCTCATTTTCCTCCGCCTTGCTGCATCCGGTAACCGATACCATAGTCATTACCGAGATCAACAGTATTGCTTTCCATCGTTTCATTTTTAATATTCCTCCTTTTTTAATGCTTTAACTTCTTCAAGTGCATCCAATAAACAATCAAGAGCCTTATTCAAATCTTCTCTCTCATTTTCATTCAGATTTCGGACATAATCCTTTGTCCTTTTCTTCATTATTTTTTCCACTTCACGGAGAGTATCCTTCCCCTTGTCCGTAAGCCTTATGATAACAACTCTTCCGTCATCTCCACCCTTGGGATATTCCTTATACAGATACCCTTTTTCAACAAGTTTGGACACCGTTAAAGAAACGGTACTTCCACTTGAATTAAGAAAATTTTCAAGTTTGGATATGGTATTATACTTAAATACCTCTATATTTATGAGAAGACTGACTTGATTTTTTGTAAGTAATCTTATATTTTCGGGCAATTCATTCACAATTTCTATAGTCATCATCTTGTTATCCCGCACAAAATCCAACATAAATAAAAAAGCATTGTTAGCTATTTTAGCCGTATCATTCGCATATTCATCGCATACCATACAAAAAAAATCATCCGACTTGTTTCCCGCCACTCTGCTCAGATATTCAAATGCCGTCTTTATGTCATTCTTGCCCTTTTCCGAAAAACTTGAGTAAAAAAAATCAAATTCTTCTATTTCCATCTTTTTGATCTTGTCAAATATTTCAAGACCTTTATCCGAAAGTTCAAAATAGATCTTTCTCTTATCCTTTTCATCTTCGGGAAAAGTTTTCACTACATAACCTTTTTTTATCATTTTTCCCATTATGATAGATAATGTACTTTTGCTTATTCCCATAAATCTGGCAAGTTCCGTTATGGTTCTGTATTTTGAAGCTTTCAGACAGAACATTATATGAAATTGTCTCGGACTTATTTCATTTCTTACATAGCTGAATTTTGCTTTTTTTATTACATCGTTTCTGAAAGCAGGATATCTTCGCATAACGGTCAACATTTTTTCAACTGTTTCTTTTTCCGATGCCGCCGCCATATTTAACCCCTTTCCTTATCAAAATGTACTCTGTTCTTTTCATATATTATTTTATATCAAAATAGTTTTATAGTCAACCGATTTTTTTCTAAAAATATTTTCTCTGCATTTATCCTCAATCCGTCGATTTCAAATTTTTATCATAATTATTTTATCATAAAACTATTTTTTTGTCATTTTTTCCCTTGATGAACCGCAAAAAAATATTTTTTGTCTATTCTGATATATTTTCTTTCATTTACCCTCAAATATTTTCCTTTTTTTCCTAAATTCAATTTACTTAGGAACTGTAAATAAATTACTTTTAAATTTTGATGTAGAGTAAATTTTCACAGACAAGGCGGAGGAATGAGCCATAGCGTTGGCTATGGTGATTGACGACAACGCAGTATGTGGAAATTTAGGCACGTCAAAATAAAAGAT
>JAFUUG010000347.1 GCA_017483905.1 Bacillota bacterium | reverse complement strand
TGCTGTTTTACAGGACATCGGCGAATAGATGACAATCTTTTGACGGTAAAAAATATCGTAAAAAATGAAGTCATAAACCTTATAGAGAATAATAATGTTAGGTATTTCGGGGTAGGAGGAGCTGTCGGTTTCGATATGCTTTGCTCACTTGTGATAATTGATTTAAAACCGATATATCCCGATATTAAGCTAATTATGGTGCTGCCTTGTTTTGAACAGGATAGATTTTGGAATGATGATGACAAGCAGCTTTATGCAGAAATAAAGCATAAAGCGGATAAGATCAGATATGTTTCAAAGGAATACACGAAAGAGTGTATGCACCGCAGAAATCGGCTTTTAGTTGATGAAAGCAAATATTGTATATGTTACCTCAATAAGATTTTCGGCGGTACATTTTACACTGTAAATTATGCCAGAGAAAAAGGACTTTTCGTTACAAATATTTGCAGTATAATAAAGAATCCGTAAATTCAAGAAACAGCCATAAAGCAGGGCTTTAAGGCTGTTTCTTGAAAAGAAAAAAGTTCGCCAAATTACATATTTTGCGAACTTGAAATCCTTAAAAATAATATAGCACTTATTTTTTATTGTGTCAAGCATTTTTTAATTCAAAATCGGTGGTATCTGCCACTATATATATTATCGGTCTATTTTTTTATAAGTTTAGCTTTTTAGGAAAATTTTTAATGCAATTTTTCTGAATGTTAATTCATATCATAATAAAATTGGCTGATTTTGGCTATTTTTCAAAAATTAAGTCGGCTAAAAAATCTGCTGAGATTTTTTTAAACCGTCAAAATTTCAGTCAAAAATAGGGAGTGAATGTACAATGCCAAAACGTGGTGAAAATATTTACAAAAGGAGCGATGGCAGGTATGAGGGAAGATATAAATGCGGATACAATGAAAAAGGTAAGGTCATCTACAAATCTGTATATGCAAGAAGTTACAAGGAATGCAAGGAAAAAAGGATCTCTGCAATAAATGGAATCGAGAAAGAGAAAAGCAAAGAAAGCAAGATGACGGTAAATAAACTTTTTGAAATGTGGCTTGACACCGTTTCTCTTACTGTTAAGAAATCATCGTTGGCACGCTATAGAGAAATATATACAAACCACATAAAATCAGAATTTGGAGATATGCTTGTACAAGGTATAACGACACAGTATCTTAATGAATATGTCAAGAAAAAGCTTAATAGCGATAAAAGCGGTGGCAAGCAAGGACTATCTCCAAGAACTGTAATAAATATCTTATGTGTTATAAAAGCAGCTTTCCGATATGGCGAAAAAACATACAACATTTTTAATCCGACTACAGCTGTTATTATCCCGAAAATAGAGAAAAAAGAGATAGATGTTTTAACAGATAAGGAAATAAGGAAATTAAAGAAGTATCTTGCTGAAAAGAACGATTATTTTACTGTTTTATTTGAATTAGCTATTTCAACGGGGATTCGTATCGGTGAGATAAGTGCCTTAACTTGCAGGGATATTGATATACGACGTGGAATTTTGAAAATCAGCAAAAGCACTCAGCGGATAAAAAAAGAAGAATCGAAAAGTGTCAAAACAGAAGTTGTCATATCATCACCCAAAACCCAAAATTCAATAAGAGAAATACCGCTTTCACCTTCTCTTCTGAAAATACTGAAAGATTTCATATCAGGCAGAGATAAAGACGAATTTATTTTCTCGAAAGACGGGAAAAAACCTATTGATGTACGAAACATTCAAAAACGGTTTAAAATTGCACTTGAAGCCTGTAGTATCAGGAATGTCAAATTTCATATTCTCAGACATACATTTGCCACTAAATGGGTAGATAAGGGGTTAAGTGTGAAAATTTTAAGCGAGATATTAGGGCATTCAAGCGTTAATATAACATTGTCCTTATATGTACATCCTACAATGAAAGAAAAAAAGATAGCAATGAACAAATTCTCGGTGGCATAAAAAATAAGCCGTCATATTTTCCGTCACTAAAATAAAAAAAGTGAGAAATACGCAGAAAATTTCAGTTATGCGTAAAATATGTAATTTCACGAACATATAAGATTTTATAACATCAAACGGATTTTTTCAACAATAAAACTTGATAATTCGTTGATAACAAAAGGCAATACATATATGAAAAAAACAGGAGTTATAACAAAAACCGTACTGCAATACAGTACGAACCTACCCGATGAAACGATTGGTGAACTTAAAAAAATCGCATTAGACTACAATAAGGTGAGAAATTATGTTTATAGCCGATATTCAGGTATAAATAGTCTTAACAAATTGATACCCGGCTATACAGTCTTGAATGAAATGCGTTATTGCGGGTTAAGGCAGCAGCTGAATCTGCCTGTTGTGTATTATGAACTTGCAATTTTTGATGCACTTAGGGATATAAAATCAATGTGGAGCAATTTGAAGAACAGGATTGCGGCACTTGTTAAACAAAACGAAAACTTGACGCAAGATGACAGGATCTATCTGTTTACAGTTTTGAATTATCCTTCTGTATTTAATGCGATAGTATTACGAAAAGAGTACGAAATGCCCAAAAACACCGTTGGATTGCAATTAGATGTGAAGAGGCTAAATAACCTTTTGTGCAGATATGTAAGGAAATATAAGCAAATATCGAAAGTAGATAAAAAGTGCGTTTTTGCAGTATCACCCAATGGATATAAGTATTACGGAAAAGGCTTGATTGGTTTTGTCGGAAGAATACCAAGAAAAAGAATAATGGTGGAACTTAAAGATAATGATGTGCATACAAGGCAGCTTAGGGTATTCGTAGAAGAAGATCATATCAAAATATATGCTCCCGTTGATGTTGAAGTCAAACAACACACCGATTACATAAATACAGTATATTTACACATAGGTTTTGGAAATATGCTTACATCATCTGACGGGAATGTATATGGAAAGGATTTCAATAAACTGGTAAATACAGAAACAGACAGGTTGCGAATAAAAAATATTGAAAGATATAAATCGTATAAAGCATATTCGGCCGCTGTTGAAAATAACAGCAAAGCTAAAAGCAGTCGCATAAAAGCCAATAATTTGGGTAAGAAGAAATACTTTTTGCAAAAGAAAAACAAATATGCAAAGATGACTACGTTTATAAATTCCGAAATAAACAGAATGTTAAAAGAAGAAAAACCTTGTACTGTTGTGATTGCAAAAGCAGTTGCTCCGAAGAAAGCCGACAATACGATGTCGAAATATTCACGAGAGAAACTTAACAGAAGTTTTGGGGGATATATACGAAAAAGACTCACACAAAAGTGTGCTGAAAACGGTGTAGCAATAATTGAAGTATCACCTAAAGATATATCTTCAATTTGCTCTTCCTGTGGAAAATCAGGAAAAAAACAGAACAGTTTTTTTATATGCGGCAGTTGCGGCACAAAAACTGACAAATATATAAACGCTGCCCTCAATATAAAAAATAAATATTTATCAAAAGAGAATATCTAAAGATTATTATAATTTTTAGTTCCATATATCCCTAAAGTTTGGTGTAAGTCCTTTCTATGAAGATCGCCGACCTTTAGGGACACCCCTTAGACTAAATTTTTTGATTTATGTGAATAAACTTTATGAGTTTTATCGTTCTATCGAATCACATAAAGAGAAAATTTATATATATTTTTTTAAAAACGGCGTTATTTGGTTCTTCGGAACTTTGGGTATGCCAAGACCGCTTTAAGCGGAGCGAAGCGGCTTATGCCGCAGACAATATTTGTTCCAATAATTCATATGGTGAAATTAAGTATTGTTCCAACTATCCTTATGATGCAAAAAAGGTGTAAAGAATGCGTAAACACATAAAAAAACAATTATTAGAATTGCTTGATACTGTTAAAGATGGAATAAGATATGTTGCTTCGATAACAGATAATACCGAACAGTCAGA
>JAFUUG010000346.1 GCA_017483905.1 Bacillota bacterium | reverse complement strand
GTCATCGAAACGGCTATTTCAAGATATGAGGAAAAAAACGGTGTAAAACCGTCTTTTTTTATTTCCGTTGACAATGACGAAGCAGGACACAAGTTTAATCAAAAATATTCTAAAAATGTTTATGATATAACCACAACTTCCATTTTTAAGGAATTAGGCGATAGTAAAATAAAAGATTGGAATGAACTTTTACAAGCTGTGACGGAAAAAGAAAAAACGCAAAGCATATCATATCTACCCGATGACAGCATGGAATACTCAAAATTTATTTTTGACGAGGGTATAAGAGATAAGAATTTAAGGCTTATATACAAAAATTCGGCTGATACCTATATGATGAATTATTTTACAAAGGACGATATTACAAAGGCAAAAAATACCGCAAAAACAGGCAACGAGTTTTTTAAGCTGCTTATTGATTCCTCTGTAAAAAATGAAGTCGAAGAAGGCACATTTTATTATATGGGTGCCGATAATGCTTACGGCAGAGATAACCATATATTTAGCGGCTTAAATGCAGAAACTATGAAAGGTCTTATTGATTTTGCGGATAACGGTATTTTGAATATCCCCGAAAAAGAAACCAATAACAGCGGAGAAATACCGTCAAAGGAAGAAATGATAAAATATTTGTTATGGCTCGGCTCTAACAAAAGAATGAGTAAACGCAATATTCTTGAGGGTTTTTCACACCTTGACACTATCGAGGAGAAAGCAGAATTTATTAGGCGAGAGTACACCATCAAGGGGCTGAACGATAAAAGCGAAAAGATGAAATTTTCGATCGGCGATAAAAAGTACGAGTGGACTTGGGCAGAATTGGCGGCAAGTGCCGAAAAAATGATAGCTGAACATAACTATCTCACTAATAAGGATATTGAAAAACTTGGTCTTATTACCGTAGACGAAGTTAAAGAGATCACTAAAAAAGCGGAAGATGTAAAAAAATATATTGCTGAAATAAACAAGGCTGTAACCAATGAAAAAAGCTATATTCCACTTTATACAAACTCCGCTGAATACGCACGAGAAAACGGAGAAATAGACGATTATAGAGCAAGTAATAGGGAAAATGAACGGTGCAATAAATATATTAGCGAAAATTATGGCGAATACCATAATGCAAGCACCTATATTTTCGACAGGGACAGCTTTGCCAACAATATTATTTCCGAGTTTGGTTTAGAGAGAGCGACGGCGGTTATAGCAGGCTATATAAACGAAAATGACGGAAGATATACAAGAGAGTGCAAAGCAGAAGCAAACAAATATAAACTTCCGAAACAATACTATACAAATATGCACCCGACACTTATAAATTCACTCTTTGAAAGATTTATAGACTTAAATCGAGAAAAAACAAAAGAGATGTCGCAAGAGCCTATAAACCAAACAATAGATAACAGCGATAAATATAAATCTCTGTTGACTATTGACGAGGAAAAAGCTATTGAAATATTTACAAAGTCAGACCTGCCCATATATCTTATTTATGACGATAATACAAATGCTATCGCACACAGTGAGGAAGAAATAGAAAATCACAGCGGTACATTCGGCATAAGCAAAGACGATTTTGAAAAATACAATAGTGAAGCCGAGAAAATTTCAGAAACAGAAGATATATCGGATAATACCGATGTTAAAGAAGAAACCAAAAAAGAAGCCAAAGAGGAAGTAAAGAAGAGCGAAGCAAAACAGAAAGAAAGCACTATCAACGAGGAACTTATAAACGGTATTCCTAAAGAAATCGTTCTTGCTGCACTCAAAACAGGAACAGGTTATGTAGACGGCAAATTTCGTGTAGAAAAAATAATACTTGGTGAACTTGATGTAAAAGAGCGAATCAAAAAAATAAAAAAGGAGTTTGGTTTTGGTGGAAGAAACGGAGAATTCGGTAATTCTTCTATAAAATGGATAAGCTATGACCCAACTGCATATTTCATTGAGTGGGAAAATGCTAACGGCAAAACAAAGGGAAAACTGTCTTGGTCGGAGGTTGAAAAAAATCTCAATCAACTTGTACGGAATAATCAGTATGTAACACCCGAAGAACGGTTAAAGTATGAGCAGAAAAACTATGTAAATACTAAAATCGGCTATTTGAAAGACGGAGATCGAATTTCCGTAAACGGTGATAAATTTACATTTCTTCACAAAGACGATATGGGAAATATTTTCGTTATTCCCGATAATCCCAATTCTCCAATACTGAATAGCAGACCGAACGGCGAATATTTCATCAATGCTTTTATGCTGCATAGATATGATTTTGAAGTGGTAAACGGCGATATACCAAAGTCGGCTGATAAAAATATTTCTTATGGCAGCAACAATTACAAGTTTTTCAGAGGAGAAAG
>JAFUUG010000345.1 GCA_017483905.1 Bacillota bacterium | reverse complement strand
ACCACCTATATTAGTAACACTATGTAATGATACTAATATAACATACTTTAACATTTTTTCAAGTAATTTTAAGTATTTAAAAAATATTTACTCGTATAGTGATACTTTACTTGGCATCTTAGGATTATTCGATAGGATATACAACAAGGGGCTGTATACGGCATTGTAGTTTTTGCATAAATAAAAATTACAATGCAAGCAGGCTGCACTCTCCCGTTTCAGAATTTTTAGACGAAACAAGACCGTATATATGTTTACTTGATGATAATATTCTTGCCTGTGCCGATTGGAAAAAAGTATTTGACGATCTTATAGCAACAGGTAAAAGGTTTCAATTCAGACAAGGTGTAGACGAAAGGCTTTTAACCGAAGAAAAATGCGAGTATCTTTTCAAGAAAGCAAAATACACAAATGACCGAACATTCGCCTTTGATAACATTAAGGATAAGGAACTGATTATATCGAAACTAAAAATGATACGAAAATACACCGATGAACGCATTAAATTCTATCTTTTATGTGCATATAACTACGATAAAGACGGCATTTATGACGAAGCATTTTGGAAACAGGATATAGTAAATCTTTTTGAGCGAATAAAAATTCTTGCGGAATATGCTTGTTTGCCCTATGTAATGCGTTTTGAAAAATACAAGGAAAGTAAGTACAAAGGTATCTATATAAACGCTGCTGCTTGGTGTAATCAAGCGAATATGTTTCGGAAAATGTCATTTACAGAGTTTTGCAAAAAAAGAGGTATGAGTAAGAAAGGTATAGAGGTTTTCGGATCGGACTATACCCAGTACGAAAACAGCGGAATGAAAAAAGGAGCGGCTTGGAGATATTTAGACGAATTTTCGGCTAATTATCACGATATAGCAAAAAAATATTTTAATTTTAGGGGTGATTTAGTATGAAATTGGTAATTGCAGAAAAACCGTCGGTCGCTATGAGCATTGCAAAGGTATTAGGTGCTAAACAGCGAAAAGACGGCTACACAGAGGGTAACGGCTATGTAGTAAGTTGGTGTATCGGGCATTTGGTGTCACTCTCACCTCCCGAAAGCTACGGCGAGGAATACAAGAAATGGGATAATCTTCCTATTATACCTAACACTTGGAAATACGAAGTCTACAAAGGCACTAAAAAGCAGTTTGATATACTCAAAAAGCTGATGAATGAAAAGCGTATTGACAGTATTGTGTGTGCAACAGACGCAGGACGAGAGGGAGAGCTTATATTCAGACTTGTTTATAACCAAACAGGTTGCAAAAAGCCTATCGAAAGGCTTTGGGTATCGTCACTTGAAGATTCGGCTATTAAGAAAGGTTTTGATAATCTAAAATCGGGAAAAGAGTATAATAACCTCTACACTTCGGCATTATGCAGAGAACGAGCCGACTGGCTTATCGGAATGAATGCTACACGATATTTTACTGTCAAAAACGGTAATAACGGTGTTCTCTCTATCGGCAGAGTACAAACCCCTACCCTTGCTATGATAGTACAGCGTGATAGGGATATAGAGAATTTCGTCAAGAGCAAATACTATACGATAGAGTTGGATTGTGGCGAGTTTAAGGCAGTAAGCAGCAAATTTGAAAGCCGTTCAGATGTTGAAGAAATAGCCGAAAAGTGCAAGACTGCAAGAGTAAGCGGCGTAATTACGGAGAAAAAGGCGGTCAATCCTCCTAAACTTTTCGACTTAACTTCTTTGCAAAGAGAAGCCAACAAAATATACGGCTTTACCGCACAAGAAACACTTGATCTGCTTCAAAAACTTTACGAAGCAAAGTTAGTAACCTATCCGAGAACGGACAGCAGATACTTGACGGAAGATATGACAGAAACCGCAAAATCGGTTATATCTGCAATAGTTGATACAATGGACTTTACGGAAATTGCCGAGCCTGACATTAAGAGAGTTTCCGACAACTCAAAAGTCAGCGATCACCACGCTATTATTCCGACAATAAACATAAAAAGTAAAGATTTAAGCAGCTTATCAAAAAATGAAAAGGACTTGCTTTATCTCGTATCGGCAGGATTGTTGATGGCTGTATCGCCCAAATATGAGTACGAAAGCACAAGTATACTGCTTAAATGTATGGACTTTGATTTTAAGGCTGTCGGAAAGCAAGTAACAAACAAAGGTTTTAAGGAAATATCCGAGCAGTTTGCGGCACAAATAAAAAGTCAAAAAGAAAATGATGATGATACAATTCTCCCCTATGTTGTAAGCGGTGATGAATTTTCCGTTACGGCAAAAGTATTGGAACACTTCACGCAGCCGCCAAAACCTTATACCGAAGATACTCTTTTATCCGCTATGGAAAAGGCAGGCAGCAGCGACTACACCGAAACGGATATTGAGCGTAAAGGTTTGGGAACACCTGCTACACGAGCAGGAATAATTGAAACCCTCTTAAAGCGTGACTATATCAGGAGAAACAACAAACAGCTTATTTCTACCGAAAAAGGACGAAACCTTATAGATACCGTTCCCGATAAAATTAAATCTCCGAAAATGACGGCAGATTGGGAGAATGAATTATCCCTCATTGCAAAAGGAAAATCGGATAGTACGGTATTTATGGCAGAGATAACGGAACTTGTTAAATCAATAGTTAAATAAGGAGTGTGATATGCTATGGCAATGATAATTTTATTTTTTGTCGCAGATGTTATTCTTTTGTATTCCTGCTGTGTAGCTTCAAAAAGAGCCGATAAAATGGCAGAAAGAATAGTTATTTCAAAGAAAAAATGAAATATGTAAATAGGATAATGCAAAGTGCGGTTTTAATAACGCCGCATTTTGCATATTCGGATAGGAGGAAGAAATGTCTTTCAAAGAAGAAATAAACAAAGAAATAGGAGAATTAAAAAGCAATATCCCCGATGTTGAGATAAACGCAAAGCTAATGTTGGATAGTTGGGTCACACCTGAAGATTTTGCAAAAATAAACGGAACAAAGGATATTTCGGTAGAAAAAGCAGACAAGAAAATTGATGAAACACAAATTGAAGATCTGACAGAGCAGCTAATCAAAGCCGAAAATGTAAAAAGGTATATGAATTTAACAGAAATAAATAGCGATGTTATTCAACATTTTGATAACGATACCGTCAAAGACTTATTCCCGAACGAAGATATAGCAAGTAAAGATAATTCTGATATTATGGCAATGCTTCACCGTTTAGCAAACGAAGAAAAAAACGCAAATGCTCAAAATATGCTTGGAGTGTGCTATATATCGGGAATGGGTGTAGAGATAAGCGAAGAAACGGCTTTAAGATTTTTTGAAAATGCGGCAGAGCAAAATCACCCGTCGGCACAGCGTAACCTTGCGATAATGCTCGAAAATCAAGCCAGTACCGATAAAAACAGAATTATTGAATTGTACGAAAAATCGGCTGCACAAAATGACGGTTATGCACTTAATAACCTTGCAGCTTGTTATTTGACAGGTGACGGTGTTAAGCAAAATGTAAAAGAAGCGGTAAAGCTGTTTGATAAAGCTGTAAAAGTCGGTGATGATTATGCAATGGTAAACCTTGCCGACTGTTACGCTGTTGGAAACGGTGTTAAGCGTGATGATAAAAAGGCATACGAACTTTACGAACGAGCCGCCAAACAGAAAAATCAAGACGGTCTGATAAATGCCGCCGAGTGCTTATTTATCGGTAAAGGCACAAAGCAAGACTTGAAAAAGGCAATGGAATATTTCAAGATAGCCGCTGATATGGGCAATGAAACAGCACAAAAAAGATTAGATGAGATACAGGAAAAAATGACACCAAAGAAACACGAAGAAGTTTCGGCAGAGAACAAAGATAAAGCAAAAAAACCGTCACTTGATGATAGTTTCGGCTTTTTCAAAACTGCTGCGGATAGTAAAAACAATGAAACAACAGCCAAAGACGGTATTGAAAAAAGCGTAGAAGCACCGTCAAAGACTATCAGTAAAGGAGAGCGTTAATATGGGATTATTCGGAAAGAAAACAAAGAAAAAAGAGCCAAAACCAAACCTTGAAAGACAGATAGTGAAGAATATCGCAAATGACAGAAATACCGAATCGGCAATTATTACATATATACTGTTGCAGGCAGATCAAAACAATATCTACCTCGGTAAAAAGGACGATATGACCTACATATCATTCAAAAATCAGCGTATAACCGATTTTTTGAATGAGTGGTATAATATTTTGAAAATGCGGCAGAAAAACGGTATTACAGATAAAATGTATAAGTATTTTGTTGAAAAGGAACTCCTTGAAAACAAAATACTT
>JAFUUG010000344.1 GCA_017483905.1 Bacillota bacterium | reverse complement strand
TCAGACGAATATATTTATATATCCCGGATATAAATTCAAGGTCATAGATTCGCTTATAACGAATTTTCATTTGCCGGAATCTACGCTTATAATGCTTGTGAGCGCACTTGCGGGAAAGGATAATGTGATGAGAGCATACAAGGAGGCTGTGGAAGAAAGATACAGATTCTTCAGCTTTGGAGATGCTATGTTTATTAAGGGTTGATAAAATGGACTTATTTGAATATTCAAGGCAGATAAATTTACAGAAGGAATCTCCGCTGGCGGCAAGGATAAGACCTAAAAAGCTGGAGGACTTTTTCGGACAGGAGCATATCGTCGGAAAAAATACTTTATTATACAGGGCAATAAAGGCGGACAAACTATCGTCCATAATACTTTATGGCCCTCCCGGGACGGGAAAAACTACCCTCGCAACAATAATCGCCGCAACTACGAAATGTGAATTTAAAAAGATAAATGCAACGACGGCGGGAATAAAGGACATAAAGGAAGTAACCGATAATGCAAAAACGGAAATGGGTGTCAGCGGAAAAAAGACGATACTTTTTATAGATGAGATACACAGATTCAATAAAACACAGCAAGATGCACTTCTTCCTTTTGTGGAGGACGGAACGATAGTTCTGATAGGCGCGACTACGGAAAATCCTTATTTTGAAGTAAACAAGGCGCTTGTATCAAGGAGCATAATATTTGAACTGAAAAAATTATCGCAGGAGGATATAAAGGGGATAATAAAAAGAGCAGTGGAAGATGATGAAAACGGATTGGGTGCTTATGGAGCAAAAATAGATGATGATGCACTTGAATTTATTGCCGATATATCAGACGGTGATGCAAGAATAGCACTTAATGCGATAGAGCTTGCGGTGCTTACGACAGAGAAAAAAGACGGCGTGATAAAGATAGATATTGAAACGGCAGAGCAATGCGTTCAGAAAAGGTCGCTGAATTATGATAAGAACGGGGATAATCACTATGATACCATATCGGCATTCATAAAGAGTATGAGAGGCTCGGATCCCGATGCGGCGGTATATTATCTTGCAAAAATGCTCTATGCCGGGGAAGATCCGAAATTTATCGCAAGAAGAATAGTTATATGCGCAAGCGAGGACGTGGGAAATGCAGATCCGAGAGCACTGGAGATAGCTGTGGCGGCAGCAAGGGCTGTTGAATTCATTGGTATGCCCGAATGTCGTATAAATCTTTCACAGGCGGCATTGTATGTTGCATCTGCACCTAAAAGCAATGCGGCGATAATGGCGATAGACAATGCAATGAGCGATGTAAGGCACATAAGAACGAGCGGAGTGCCAAGACATTTAAGAGATGCACATTATGGTGGAGCGAAGGAACTTGGAAATGGAATAGGATATAAGTATGCACATGATTATCCGAATAATTATGTTGAGCAGCAGTATCTTCCTGATGAACTTGTCGGAAAAAAATATTATGAACCGAGCGGAAACGGATATGAAAAAAATATACAAGAATGGCTTGAATTTCTGAAAAAGTGATATTATAGTAAACGACAAAAGTCTTTGGACTTTGGGCGTTTACTTGCACCGACTGCGAGCCGCAAAGCGGCTTTATTCCTTGTACGCAGTCGTGTGCATGCCCCGCAGGGTTATAGTAAAGGACATTTTTAAATGTCCTTTACTATAAAAAATATCGTTTGGAAATATACGGACAAAATGCTGTTTTTGCGGACAGGTAGAATATTTAAGGAAAAAATTGACTATACTATATCATAAGTATACAGGAAACGGAGGAATATACTTATGATACTTGAAAAGTTCGCAAGAATGAAAACAGTTCCTAATGAGAAAAAAGAGATCATCTCAATGATGACGAAAATAAACAATGACCTTGAATGTCTGCACAAAAGCTTTGATTTCGTTACAGATGAAATGATAATAGACAGCCTTATATACGAGATAATGTCGCTTCAGAAAAGATATGGATATTATCTTAAACTGTGCAAGGAAAAGGGGTTTGTGGCAGACGGGTTTGACAAGATATCATAAAAATACGGGTATGGATATGGAGATAGAGTTTTACAGAGGATTATGCGAAAAATTATTGCAGAGAGAATTTAAGATACTTAAAGACGGGAAAAGCAAAGACGAACTTGATGAAGAAAATATTTTCTATACTATGATAAAGCAGATGGGAGCTTCTGTTTGTGTAGCACTTGCGGTGAGAGCCGAAAAGACAGATAAGGAAAAACTGCGGGAAATTATTGACGGGCAGACAAAGCTTGCGGAGAAGATAGCGGAAAATATCAGTGCAAATCAGCTTATAATGCTTGATATAATAATATGTCCGAACAAGGAATGTGTTGAAAAAGCAAGGATAGAAAATGAAATCTATGCAAGAAGCGAAAGAACGATAGAGGCACGATGGATAGTCGATACGGAAGAAAAAAAGATAATAGTCGGAGAGGGACAGCCGACTAAAATATCGGGCATCGAAAAAATAATAAATGAACTGTTTGATGACAAGGAAAGTTCAAGATACGCAAGGAGTATGGACGAGGCTGTGCAGAAGAGAGCCGAGGAAGATATAAGTGAAATGTCCGGCGGAGATTTTATGCTCACTAACATAATTTTTGTGATAAATCTGATAGTATTTGCACTTATGGAGCTTGACGGGGGCAGTGAGAATTATAGTACACTTATAAGCTATGGGGCATTATCACGGGAAAAAGTGTTTGAAGAGCATGAATATATGAGGCTGATAACGTCGATGTTTATACATATCGGATTTCTGCATCTGGCACACAACACGCTTGCTCTTTATATTTTTTCGAAAAGACTTGAACAATACAAAGGAAAGATCTTAACGGCACTTATTTATCTTATGTCGGGGATAAGCGGAGGAATAGCAGAACTTTTATTTTCCGATGCCGGAGTCTGTGCAGGGGCAAGCGGTGCTATATTCGGTATAGAAGGTGCTATGCTCGGATACTGCATAAGAGATAAAAGAAGTATAGGCGGATTGAATATATACATTATGATAATTTTTGTATTTATGGGTATCTCGCTGGGATTTCTCGATGAAAACGTAGGTAATGCGGCTCATATAGGCGGATTTATATGCGGTTTTGCTTTGAGCTTTATTATGAGGGATAAAAATGGTAAAAGATATATACAGGGAAATGGAAATTGAAAGCGAAAAAAGATTTCCGGGAAGAAAAGTCGTATTCGGATACGGAGATGAAAATGCGGCTATAATGCTTATAGGGGAAGCACCCGGAGCACAGGAGGAAAAAGAGGGAAAGCCTTTTGTGGGAAGTGCAGGAAAAAATCTCGATGAATTTATCGAAAGGCTCGAAATAAAGAGAGAGGATATTTTTATTTCAAATACGGTCAAGATAAGACCTTTTAAATTGAGTGAAAAGACGGGGAACAAGGTGAACAGACCGCCCGATGATGAGGAACTCGGTTTTTTTATACCTTATCTGAAAAGAGAGATAGAGATGATGAAGCCGAGATTTATCGTTACTCTCGGAAATACGGCTCTCAGAGCGGTGACAGGGGATAAGAAAGCTGCTATCGGGGAAAAACACGCACAGCAGATACAGATGGGAGAGAGTGTACTTTTTCCGCTGTATCATCCTGCATCGGTGATATATAACAGGAAACTTAAAGATACATATTATGAAGATCTTGAAAAATTAAAAGGGATTTTATAGAGATGTGAAAATTTATACCGGTGTGCAAAAACATTTACACACTCGGTAAGTTTACGGTAACAGAGATTTGTGCAGGTATGCAGTTGACATTTGATACTGTCAAACAGTTTGCTATTGATAATAACATAGCATATACCGTTTAAGATGATAATGCCGCATTTCTGTATTTCGTAAGATGCTGCTTCCTTTGCATAAGATCATTTTTGATGTTATTTTCAATACTGCCTGATTTCCCCTTTTTCCTTTAACAAAGTTGTTTCTTTGTATTCTTCCGATTCGGAAATTTTCTGCACATTTACTGTAAATGCCCAGTCATCACCGAAATCGTAATGGAAAAGGAATTTCTGACCTTTTGCAAGTCCGAGTTTATCAAGGGCAATATCGGTAGACGGTTCATCGTATTCCGATTGAGATACATAGTTGCCGTATTCATACATTTTATTTTTCATTGAAAATTCATACATATGCTCATCGTAAAATTCAAAATAATCAAGTATGGCTCTGCACAAGTCATCAAGGGTATTTTCTCCGCTTATTTCAAAAACTCTGTAAACTTCTCTTCCGAGTCCGTTTGGGTAAACCTTTAAGGTATATATTTTTTTCATTTGCAAGTTCCTCCTATTTATTTATATGATTTTTTAAAAAATTGCAGAAATCGCTGTCTACTATTTCAATACCGCTGTGATTGAGGTGAGCATCATCACGGAAATTATCGTTTGTGAGAGAAAGGTATCTTCGAGATTCGGGATAATTATAGTCTATATACGGTATTGAATCAGCATCGGCGATAGATGCGATTTTTTCGTGGATATTATTGTAATTTTCGATATAATCGACAGATACATTTGCGACAGGAGCCGTAACAAAGAAAAGCTTGATGTTTTCTTCTTTACATTTTTTGATTATGAGGGAGAGGTATTTAAGCTGCGTTTCGTCAGGCTCCCAGTCCTTGGCATCAAAACCTTTGAATTGGTTTGTTTTGTCAAGTTCATCTTCAAGCATTGTATAATCGCAGTAAGTATAGCCTTTGCCGATATATTCCTGCGTGCCGTACTGTATGGCTTTGGGAGGCTTTGATACGGAATATTTTTCTTCTGCCTTTTTATCGAGAAGGCTGTCACGATATGCAAAATAATCTTTCTGATAGCGGAATATTTCTTCGCTGTATTTTATTTTTTCACCTATAGGAAATACATTATCATAGAATTCTTTTTTCAAGTCTTCGTTCTTCATTACCTGAAAAAGCATTTTTACTTGCTCAAGGTCAAATTCATCATCAAGCATATCCCAATAAACCTCCATGACGATATATTTCGGGTGCTGATAATTAAGTATCTCCAAAAGAGTGTAATATGTGCAGTCCGGGTGCTGCTGAGGCATACCTATCTGATATGAAGATATGCCGAGGGTATCGTCTATTATATGCGGGTCAAAGGTACAGTATGAATGTGACGAACCGATAAAGAAAAGGTCAACGGAATCTTTTTCAAGAGAATAAAATTCATTAAAACGAAGCTCATTCCAATTATTTACCTGATTTTCCGTACTTGCCGCCGAATATTTACCTCCCACAAATATTATAAGAGGGATAAGCAAGAGAATAAATGCGGTGGTCTTTACGAAAAAAAGTACGGTCTTTATTATATTTTTTTTCTTGTTTTCAGAACTGGAAGTAGATAAATTCTCCGCCATTGCCGAACACTCCTGTCATTAAAATTATTGCAGCTGTGATGTAGTAAAACGAAAATCTGAATATAAAAGGAAGTTTATCAATTGCTTTGCATATATCATTTTTATATGTGATAAGCTCAGTGAATATGAGGAAAAGTATCGAAGCACCGAGTATTATTATTTCAAAGCCGCTGAGCGCAAAGCCGTTTGATATATCATATAGATATTGTATATCTGTT
>JAFUUG010000343.1 GCA_017483905.1 Bacillota bacterium | reverse complement strand
TAATATTTATGTATTGAGTGCATAAATAAATAAATAACAATGCAAATATTATTGATACTGCTATATTATCGGTAACAGCGCAAAAGGTCGATGTGTTAAATATTACCGATAAATATGCAGTATATTGCTAAAAAATTGTTTGTTTTGCAAATTACTTAAAGTAGCTGATACCCGATTCAAATATTCTCTGATCTTTTTCACCCGGAACATTTTTGTAAACATTGGTTCCGATCCTTTCGGAATGACCCATTTTACCGAGAATACGGCCATCGGGACTTGTGATACCCTCAATAGCATAGAGAGAGCCGTTAGGGTTGTGTTTTATGTCATAGCTTGCATTGCCGTTTGTATCTGTATATTGTGTGGCGATCTGTCCGTTCTGTTCAAGTTCTTTTATCATGCTTTCGCTTGCTACGAAACGACCTTCGCCGTGCGAAAATGCAATATTATGAATGTCGCCTACATTACAGTTCCAAAGCCATGGTGACTTATCGGAAATTATTTTAGTACTGTTAAGGCATGAAATATGTCTGCCGAGGGTGTTGAATGTAAGAGTAGGACTGTCGGAGGACATATCCCTTATTTCACCGTAAGGAACAAGACCGAGTTTTATGAGTGCCTGAAAACCGTTGCAGATACCGAGCATTAGACCATCTCTGTTTTTGAGAAGATCCATAACCGCTTCTTTTATTTTAGGATTTCTGAATACGGCTGCTATGAATTTACCTGAACCCTCCGGTTCATCACCTGCACTGAATCCGCCCGGAATCATAACTATCTGACTGTTTCTTATCATATCGGCAAGCTTGTCGATAGATTCTTTGAGCCATGATGTGCGGAGATTGTTTATGACGATAGTTTCTGCTATACCGCCTGCTTTTTCAAAAGCTTTCTTTGTATCGTATTCACAGTTTGTACCCGGGAAAACAGGAATAACGACTCTTGGTCTTGCGATATTTAAAGCCGATGACTTTTTCTCGTTTATTATATATGGCTTTAACGAAATATCTTTCTTTTCGTATTGGTCAAAGTATTTTGTAGGGAATACTTTTTCAAGAGTTTTGAACCATACCTGCGTCGCATCATAAAGATCGATCTCGATTCCGTTTACGGTAATAACAGGCTTATTTACGGTAGTACCGAGTATCTCGTAATCGTATCCGTCAAATAATTTCTTAGCTTTATCTTCATCGCCGTCTATCTCAAGGACAAATGAACCATAGCTGCGGTCAAAGAGAGAATCGCCCTTTATATTTGCTCCGATAGAATTACCGATACACATTTTTGTGATAGCTGCCGCAATTCCGCCGATACCTATACACGATGCGGAAATGATGTCCTTCTTTTCGATAAGAGAGGTGACTCTATCAAAATTTTTCTTTAATTTATCGAATACAGGAAGATCGTTCTCATCATATTCGGCATTAAGTCTTAATATAGTAGTGCCGATCTCTTTAAATTCAGGGGATATTATATTATCGCTCTTTGTGACATCAACGGCAAAAGATACCAACGTCGGAGGTACGTTCATATCCTTGAATGTGCCGCTCATGCTGTCCTTACCGCCGATTGCCGCAGTTCCGAACTCTACCTGTGCAAGAAGTCCGCCTAAAAGTGCAGCGAATGGTTTGCCCCATTTTTCTCTGTCACTTCCGAGATGTTCAAAATATTCCTGGAATGTAAGACGGACACGCTTATAATCGCCGCCTGTTGCCACTATTTTGGCTATTGATTCGACTACTGCGTAAACAGCACTGTGGAAAGGACTTACCTTTGCAACAGCAGGGTCATAGCCGTAACTCATGAGGGTCGCTGTAGTCGTATCGCCCTCAGGGACGGGAACTTTTGCAGCCATGGCTTCGGGAGGAGTAAGCTGATTCTTGCCGCCGAAAGGCATTAAGACTGTACCTGCACCGATAGTCGCATCGAAACGCTCAACAAGACCTTTCTGGCAAGCAACATTAAGATCGCTGAGGTTATTGAACCAGTCATTTTTGAGATTGCCGCTCGTCTTTGCAGTAAGATCAAGCTTTTCGGCTGCTTTTACCGTAACATCGGTATTTTGGACAGCGCCGTTTGTATCGAGGAAATCTCTTGAAATATCAACGATGCTCTTTTTTCTCCAGAACATTTTAAGTCGTCTGTCATCTGTTACTTCTGCAACAACTGTAGCATCAAGGTTTTCTTCATTTGCATATTTAATGAAAGCATCAACATTATTTTTATCTACGACTACTGCCATTCTCTCCTGTGATTCGGATATGGCAAGTTCTGTGCCGTCAAGACCCTCGTATTTCTTAGGTACTTTATCAAGGTCGATAACAAGACCGTCCGCAAGTTCGCCTATGGCAACGGAAACACCTCCTGCACCGAAATCATTGCAGCGTTTTATCATACGGCTTACATTTTCGTTTCTGAAAAGTCGCTGGAGTTTACGTTCTGTAGGAGCATTACCTTTTTGAACTTCGGCTCCGCAGGTATGTATAGATTCTTCGGTATGCTCCTTTGATGAACCGGTTGCACCGCCGCATCCGTCACGCCCTGTTGCACCGCCTGTAAGGATAACGACATCACCATTTTCGGGACGCAGACGGATTACATTTTCTT
>JAFUUG010000030.1 GCA_017483905.1 Bacillota bacterium | reverse complement strand
CCGCCGTCGCTATGGCACAGATATCCCTGTAATTTTTCTTACAGCCGTCGATGATAAGGATAAAGTCATCAAGATCCTCTCTTCCCCTAATGTTATAGGCTACATCTTAAAGCCGTATAATCCTAATGACCTTGCCGAACGTGTCGATAAATATTTTCTTGAATATGCAACAAAGGAATTCTGATGATTTCCTTAACAAAAAGGGTATGAAAATTTTATTTTTTTCACACCCTTTTTTAGTCGGTTTATTTTTTACCGTACTATAGAATATCGCATATTATCATCTTCTGCAACCACAATTGCCTGATGCAGAATTATTTCCGCAGCTTCCGCAGCCGCATGAACATCCGCAGCCCGAATTTGATGACTGATTCTGTCCGTTGTTATTTGGAATATTCGAGCTTATTCCCGCAAGAAATTCCGCTTTCTGAGGTGGTGCAAAAATATCCATCGGAAAATCGAGATTATCGAAATACTCACATGGAGTCAATGCCGATACATCTTCACACTGCTGAGGAATACAGAAGCCCCTTGACTGAACGGAAAGATCCACCAGTCTGAAAAGCTTTATAATGGTAAATAATCCTACCGATACACCTACCTGATTTGGCGGATCGCAGTCACAGCAGCCGCATTTTTCAAGTTCAGCCGAAAGTGCAACAGCCTTCGCCTCTACCGATACAAACGGATCGGAATTAAGCTCTACATAATTGCCGCTGCCTGTGCTGAAAAGATCCGTAGCAGTTGCAATGCACGATCCCACAGAACCGAAAAGCGTCACTTTTTTTGTAAATACGCTGTTTGCCGAGATAGAACCGATAAGTGTATTGTCTGCCTCACGGAAAGTAAGGAGATAATTGAACACATATTTTACCGTAACATCCCAGAAACCGTTTCTGAATGGATTTTCGTCCTTATTTGATACCATAATATTCTGTACCGTAAGATCATCTATCGAAACGCTTGCTGCATTTATCGGCGGAACAATTATTGCCCCCGCCTCGATGACTTCCGTTCCCACAGTCGTTGTAACGGCTGCACGGCTTGCTCCAAGCACATCACTTGTCAGACAGTCCTGTTGCCTTTACTGCATCTGTATACAACAAAAACAAAAATTATTACTATTGATTAATTACACCATATATGATATAATTAATCAAAACAAGCGTTAGACAATTCTCGTTTTCAGAGAATATACCGCATATAAATTCATAAATATTAGGAGGATCACAATGACAGTTACAAATGATATACTTTATGTTGGAGTAAACGACCACGATATAGATCTGTTTGAAGGACACTACGATGTTCCCAATGGTATGGCATATAATTCGTATGTGATAAAAGATGAAAAGATCGCCATTATGGACAGTGTCGATTCAAATTTCGGAAAAGAGTGGCTTGACAATATCGCAAAAGCACTCGACGGAAAAGAACCGGATTATCTTATCGTACAGCACATGGAGCCCGATCATTCCGCTAATATAGAAAATTTTGTAAATATCTACAAAAACGCAAAGATAGTATCCTCGGATAAAGCATTCACAATGATGAAAAACTTCTTTCCCGATATGGATATAGAATCAAAGAAAGTCGTAGTAAAAGAGGGCGATTTACTTGAACTCGGAAAGCATAAACTCTCTTTTATAGGTGCGGCTATGGTTCATTGGCCTGAAGTCATAATGACCTACGACGAAACAGATAAAGTTCTTTTTTCGGCTGACGGATTCGGAAAATTTGGTGCGCTTGATGTAGATGAAGACTGGGCATGCGAAGCAAGAAGATACTATTTCGGTATCGTCGGAAAATTCGGAATGCCTGTCCAGACAGTACTTAAAAAAGCTGCCAAACTCGACATAAAAGTTATCTGCCCTCTCCATGGACCTATACTATCCGAAGATCTCGGATATTATATCGATCTCTATAACACATGGTCATCTTATGCTGCTGAGTCAAAAGGTGTTATGATAGCATATACTTCCGTATACGGAAATACAAAAAAAGCTGCCGAACTGCTTGCTGAAGAGCTTGAAAAGAACGGCTGTGAAAAGGTAGTATTATCAGACCTTGCAAGATCTGATATGGCAGAGAATGTGGAAGATGCTTTCAGATATGACAGGCTTGTTCTTGCAACCACAACATATAACGGAGATATGTTCCCATATATGAAAGAATTTATTGATGCCCTCACTCACAGAGCATATCAGAACAGAACGATCGGCATCATCGAAAACGGTTCATGGGCTTGTACCGCAGGAAAAGTGATGAAAGCCGAATTTGAGAAGAGCAAAAATATTACATGGCTTGATACTACCGTAACGATAAAGTCTGCCGTCAGCGAAGAAAATAAAAAACAAATAAAAGCTATGGCTGCCGAACTTACGAAATAATCATCACAAAAGAATAAATTTTTTTCATATTTTTACAATAATAATATGGGCTGTTGTTTACCGGCAGCCCTTTTATACTTGATAACGGAAATGTTTTCCGTTCTTAACTATATATCACGGAGGTATCTTAATATGAAGATAACATTTAATGAAGATAAGGAAATAGTTGATTCCGTAAAAGAAGGTCTTAAAAGAACAGGCGGCTATTGCCCTTGCAGACTTGAAAGAACCGAAGAAAACAAATGTATGTGTAAAGAATTCCGAGATCAGATAGCAGACCCCGATTTTGAGGGTTATTGCCATTGTATGCTGTATTATAAATCAAAATAAAGTATCTTATTATTTTCTTTACTTAAT
>JAFUUG010000342.1 GCA_017483905.1 Bacillota bacterium | reverse complement strand
TGATAATATCGGTATCACATCAAGCACTACTGCAAGAGATACCGCAAGACAACCGTAAAATATCCCGACACAAAGCATATAGAACAAGCTTACTGCTGTACCGACCGGAATATTATAGTCGATCATAAAATCTCCTGCTCCGAATATGCCGCCGAATATTATAGCTTCTTCATAAAGCATAATATATTTTTCCGTTTTCGTTTTCTGTGCCAATCTCGGAACTATGCCGATTATCGCAATAAAAGCAAACACCGCCCCCGATATCACTATTCCCGAAGAAAAACCTATTAACATCAGAATGATCCCTTTAATTATCATCATTTTTGCCCTCCGAATTAAGCGTATCTATTATATTATCGGTCACATCTTTTTCGTAGGTCGAAAGCTCCACTTCTATCGGAGTAGGGTCTGCCGTCAGCTTCTTTCCGGATATATGATTGAAGAATATTATTATCCCTGCCGCAAGTCCTATTGAATACGGAAGATCTATCATTAAGGGGTCTTTTTTTTCTTCACCGTAAAATATCCTGTAATAATTCTCGAATACCTTAGACATCTGTGCATCGGAATGAAAACTCATTATTGCCGTCGATGCTCCGCCGAATAATATTATCACTATAAATATTATTTTAAGGTATTGAATTATCTTATTCTCCTTTTTCTTTTCCGGCAGATATTCTACCACTGTATCTTCTTCTCCGACTATATTGACCGTTGCTTTCGGCATAACGGCTGTTACGGCTTTTATTATATCTATTGCATCTATCAGATAATTTTTTCCGTTATCATCTTTTATTTTAAGCAGTATTATATTTCTTATCTTTTCGACGGAATCCTCTGCCGCCACATCTGCAATATCTTTTAAATAAACGGTCTTTCTTGTATAGATATTTGCTTTTTTCTTTGGCTTAACATATACATTCATATTCTGCACCCCTTGAACTGCTGACAAAAGTCGCATTGTAGACCGTCTGTCTTTTATTTATGATATATATACTTATTATTACCGCCGCAAGCAATAAAATAAGCAGTATTGTACGGATATTTTTCTTCAACAAAAATCACCTCTTGTTTTGATCTTTTTATATATTATCCGCAATGTAGTGCTTAATTATGCTTGCAGATTAAAAAAATCAGATATCTTTAATTATTGAAAAAAGACAGCTTCGTTGATCAAAGCTGCCTTGCCTATTTTGTTATTCATTTTAATATTCATCTTCATTCAAACCGAACTTTTTATTCTTGATATTCCGAAATCTATCACCTTTGATTTGAGATTATTTGTGATAATAATGTTATTCGGATTTATGTCCCTGTGTATTATCCCTTTTGAATGAACAAAAGTCATTGCATCGCATATATCATAGATAACTTTCGACACTTCCAAGTGGCTCATTACACCGTGTTTTTCAATATATTCCTTTGCAGTCAGTCCCGAAACATACTCTTCTGTTACATAATATTTTCCCTCGTTTTCGCAAATGTCATATACATAGGCAATATGAGGGCATTTTTTTCGCTTCAGTTTTTTATATATTATAGCGGTGTTCTTTGAAACGATTTGATATATTTACGATGCTTTTGCAAGTGCATCATAAACAGCCTCATTAAGCTGATTATAATTTATTGTAGCTCCCGATATAGCATCAACCTCGGCAATATCTCCCGTTTCTTTCAGTTTCTTTTCATATTCGGCTACAGAAGCCACGGCAACCTTTGCCTCCTCTGATGATTTGGCATATTCTTCACCCTTTTCTTCCCCGTTTGCCTCGTATGTCCTGAATTTACAATCGGATATCAGATTATCCTTTAATGTTATGTTTATCACCGAATAATCGCCGTTTTCATCGGGGCTGCTCTTTCCCTCGTAAGTACCGTCTTTATATCCCGATGAACAGCCCACAAGCGTAATTACCGCAAATATCATCATAGCAGATATTCTTTTCTTCATAGTATCATTCCCCGTATCAATCTTCAAAATTTTCATTTATTATCTCTTTTGCCAGTCTGCCGTGTTCAAGAACAAGTGTTCTCTGTGCGACTTCCGCCACCTCGGGATCGTGTGTTACCACTATAAGCGTAGTTCCCTCTCTGTGCAGCTTTTTAAAAATATCTATCACTATATTTTCATTTGCCTCGTCAAGATTACCCGTCGGCTCATCGGCAAGAACTATCTCGGGAGAATTTATCAGTGCCCTTGCGATACATACTCTCTGCTGTTCACCGCCCGAGAGCTGACTTGGCAGATGTTTTGCTCTTTCCGCAAGTCCCACTCTTTCAAGTGCCTCCATAGCCTCTTTTTCATCGGGTATACTGTGATAATACTGAGATACCATCACATTTTCCACCGCCGTAAGATAATTCACAAGATGGAACTGCTGAAATATCAGACCGATCTTATCTCTTCTTATGCTTGTAAGATTTTTATTGCTCTCCTTTGATATATCCGCTCCGTCAAGCAGTACCTCACCAATAGACGGTTTATCCATGCAGCCTATTATGTTCATCATGGTGCTCTTT
>JAFUUG010000341.1 GCA_017483905.1 Bacillota bacterium | reverse complement strand
TCGGATATACAGGGAAGTGTATATATCCCCGAACCTACGCTTTTCCTTGCACATATTATGATACATACGGGCAAGCACTATATAGAAAAGGGTGCGGGACTGAGAAATCTCTGTGATATTGCACTTTACATTGATAAAAACAGGGATGACATTGATTTTGACAGGGTAGAACAGCTTTGCGGAAAACAGAACTTTTATAATATATATATGTATATATTATCGGCGATAGAAAAATATTACGGAGTGAAAACGGGAAGGGTATCAGATGAAAAATATGATACGGAAAAATTTATAGAGTATACTCTTTCAAACGGTGTATTCGGCAAGATGGACAATGTACTTGTGCATCAGATGGCAAAACCGGAAGATGATGAAATATCGGGGAAGAGAAAACTTTTCTTTCCATCGGCGAAAACGCTTGATTACAGGTATACATATTTGAAAAAATATCCGGTTTTGCTTCCGTTTGCATGGGTACACAGGTTTTTTTCGGCTATATTTTGCAGAGGGTTCTCTGTTTTCAGTATGGTAAGGGATATGAAAGAGGCCGAAAAATTTTCGGACGAAAGACTGAAACAACTTGATGAACTGGGAATAAAGGAAAAGCATTGAAATTATGAGAGAGTTAAATAAAATGAAAGTTTGTCTTGTGGGGTCAAGCGGAGGACATCTGACACATTTATATATGCTGAAGCCTTTCTGGAGCAAAAGGGAAAGATTCTGGGTGACTTTTGAGAAAGAAGATGTAAAGAGCCTGTTGAAGGATGAAAAAATATATCCCTGCTACTATCCGACGAACAGAAGTCTGAAAGCCTTGATAATAAATACAATAATTGCGGTAAAGATCCTGAAAAAAGAAAGACCCGATCTGATAATATCTACGGGAGCGGCGGTTGCTGTACCTTTTTTCTGGGCAGGAAAATTATTCGGAACAAAGAATATATATGTGGAAGTTTTTGACAGGATAAATAAGCCGACATTGACGGGAAAACTGGTATATCCCGTAACTGACAGATTTATCGTACAATGGGAGGAAATGAAAGAGGTATATCCAAAGGCGATAAATCTTGGGTCTATATTCTGATATTGGAGTAAAATTATGATCTTTGTTACTGTAGGAACACACGAACAGCCCTTTGACAGATTATTGAAATATGTTGATGAGGCAAAAGAAAAAAATATAATTGATGATGAGATCGTGATACAAAGCGGATTCAGTAAATATGAGCCAAAATATTGCAGGTGCGGCAAGTTTTATTCCTATGAGGAAATAGAGGAATTTACAGACAGGGCAAGGATAGTTATAACGCACGGCGGACCGTCAAGCTTTATTGCGGTGATAAAAAAGGGGAAAATACCGATAGTTGTACCCCGTGAAAAACGGTTCGGGGAACACGTCAACGATCATCAGGTGGAATTTGTGGGGATTGTTGCACAAAGAAACAGAAATATCATAGAAGTAAGGAATTTTGAAGAGATGAAAGAGAGCTTACTTAATTATGATAAACTGGTGACGGATATGAAAGCTTACATAAAAAGCAATAACAGCGAATTTAATGAAAAATTTGAAAAAATAGCAGAAGAACTTTTTGAAAATAAAGAGATGGGAAAATGAAAAAAGGGAAAAGAATTTTACAGATAATATTTATACTGCTTACTGTTATATGGGCAGGATTTATTTTTTATAATTCGTATGAGGATGTAACTACGACAAATGAAATAAGTGAATCATATACGGAGCGGGTGAATGAAACTATAGAATCGAGCGGATATGAAGTAACTAATATGGAAGTGAGAAAATTTGCTCATTTTTTTGAATTTTCGATACTTGCAGTATTGGTGCTGATAAGTACGGCTGTTTCGGTGACAAAAATGGGTGTCGGTGAGATATTTGCCGTTCTCTTCATAGGACTTATGGCTGCGGCGAGCGATGAAACGATACAGATGTTTTCGGGAAGAGATCCGAGAGTTCAGGATATATGGATAGATTTCAGCGGTGCTCTGGTTGGAATGGCGGCTATATTTACTGTAAGATATATAATTAAAAAGATAAGTAAGCATATTTGAAAAAGGAAAGTAAGATAATGAGTGCGGGAAGAAAAATTTTGAAAATGATCCTTATAACGATGACTGTTTTATGGGTGTTGTTTATATTTTATAATTCACTTGCAGATGGGATCGAATCGGCGGAATTGAGCGGCGGTCTGCTTCAAAAGATAAACGAACTGATAGAATCGAGCGGTATAATACTATCGGAGCATTTACTCAGAAAAACGGCGCATTTTGTTGAGTTTTCCATACTTGGAGCATTGCTTATGTCAAGTATGCTTGTGTCGGTAAAGGGTGCAATAGGAAATAATATATTTATACCTTTATTCTGCGGACTACTGACGGCGGTAAGTGATGAAAGCATACAGCTTTTCTCGGACGGAAGATCGGGACAGGTGAGCGATGTTATGCTTGATTTCGGAGGAGTACTCTTTGGGATAGGGTGTATATATGTAATAAGATGTGTTATAAAAATGAAAGGAAAATGAATATATGGGGTGTCGCACTTAGCGACACCCCTTTGTTCATTCGTCAAGCTGTGCAAGCATAAGCTTAGGGTCGGTAGCTGTGTTATCTTTTGTGAGCTTGAAATCGAGATGTGTTCCCAGTGCTACGCTGCTTCTTGTAGGCTGTGCGACTTTTGCTATTATCTCGCCTCCTGAAACGATATCTCCCTCTGATACGGATACATCAGCAAGCTGTCCGTATGTAGAGAGCCAACCGTTTCCATGTTCGATAACTACTGTGCTGCCTGTTTGTTCGCAATCAAATACCTGTGCAACTTTTCCGGCAGCGGATGCGGCAACAGGCGTACCTTCATCGGCACTGATACAAAGAGAATCGTGCGTCCTGTACTGGTCGAGAGTCTTGTCATAGACGGCTGTTTCCACGCTGTAATCCATAAGGATCTGTCCTGCTACCGGCCATATCATCTCCTGAGTATCATCAAAGAGGGTGAAAGTGTCGGCTTGTGCAGTTTCGTGAGATGACTGCTGTGCTGCGGCAGGGGTCTCGCTTACATTTTCACTCGGTGCGGTATTTTTGTCGGGCGGATCGTTTTCTGCCGATGATGATATGGTGATCTCCTCTGTTGCAGATTCTGCGATGTGCTGCCTGATAACGGTATCTTCGGATTCAAGATAACTCTTTACATCCGAATTGTCCACAGGGGTATCAAGGGGAGTATCAATTGGTACATCGACGGGGTCATTGCGGATCTCGGTCCTATTTATATCGGTACTCTCTTTTGATGAGCCAAGATCGGTGTAGGATATTATACCTGCTAATGCGACTATCACTGCGGCAGAAGCATATATAGCGATATAAAATCCTTTCTTGCTGAGAAGTTCGGAAAGTTTATTATTATTTTTCATTGTAACACCTCCATGAATATTATTGACGCAGTAAATAATGATTATTCATTTTTGTATAAAAAATATAAAATGAAATATTGCAATATGCTTAAAAAAAGAGTATAATTATAGCAAAGAAACGAAGTACAAATACTTTGTGATCTTCTGATAATAAAAGAAAGTTCATTGGAAAAGAAAGGGGCGTACATTTATGGCACAGTCAAAAATAATCAAAAGAAACAGGTATAATTACGGAAATGAAAGCATGGTAGTTGAAAACAAAATGGAACAGCCCGAAGAGTATCATTCAAAATACGGAAATAAAAACAAGATAGACTGGGGCAATGCACGATATGTTCCGGTGGAGGTAAACAAAGACCCTGTACTTAATTCTATGGCAAGCGATATAATTGCACATAATAATGAAAGCAGAGGCGGAATTGCAGATCTCTTTAATATGTCGGCAGAGGAACTTGCAAAGAAAAATGAAGCATTTCCGACAACAGAGAGTCAGCTTAAAATGGCAGAAGAAGAAAGTCCTGTTGTGAGAAAAAATTAAAATTTAAAAAATTAGTTAATTTATGGTTGACTAATGCCGTTTTTTTGTGTATAATTTTATAGTGCATTAATAATGCTCATAAGGTAACCGGAGGGAGGGAAACACAATGTCAGAAGTAAAGGTAAAAGAAAACGAATCTCTTGACAGCGCTCTTCGTCGTTTTAAGAGAAGCTGTGCAAAGGCCGGAATCATGGGCGAAGTTCGTAAAAGAGAAGCCTACGATAAGCCAAGCGTAAAACGCAAAAAGAAATCTGAAGCAGCAAGAAAGCGCAAGTTTAACTAATTGTAATTAATAAAGGGATGATGTAATATGTCATTAAAAGAGCAGCTCTTTGCTGATTTGAAGGAGGCTATGAAGCAGAAGGACAATGTCCTCAAGGATACAGTTCAGGCTGTCCGTGCAGGTATTCTTCAAATCGAGAAAGATAAACATATTGAGCTTGATGATGACGGAGTTATTGAGGTCGTTGCCAAAGAAGTTAAAAAATACTGCGACGTACTTCCTGATTATGAAAAAAGCGGCAGAAGTGATCTAATTGATGAAGTAAACAGAAGAATTTCGATTCTTAAATCTTACCTTCCCGAACAGTTGACCGAAGAAGAAATAAAAGATTTCGTTTTGAACGCTATTGAAGAAGTATCTGCTCAGTCTATGAAAGATATGGGCAAAGTGATGGCGGCTGTTACACCTAAATTAAAAGGGCGTGCAGACAACAAAACCGTAAGCAGCATTGTAAAGCAGTGTCTTACGAAATAAATATAGTAAACGGCAAAAGCAATTGTGTTTTGGGTGTTTATTTTTACAGACTGATATGAAGGATTATAAATAAAATACAGATCGGTGATTTTGCACCGGTCTGTATTTTATTTTGCAATATTAAGTATATCCTTTTCCCATACTCTCATTTTATATAATATATATCGTATCAATGCAGATATCCCGTTGCTTACGACTACGGAATACCACACACTTCTTACTCCCATATCAAATACATTTGCACAGATATAAAGAGTCAGAAATCTGAATATCCAAAGTCTTGAGGCATCTATGACCATATTTATCATTGTATGTCCGGTACCCTGAAAAAGAGCCGAGGTCGAATTATCTATACCGTTTGCCCAGCACCAGAATGCCATGACAGCAAGGAAATCTGCGGCAAGAAGTGTTGTATTCGGATCTGTTTTTGTAAAGAATTCTGCGATAGGATATGATATAAAATCCCTTGAAAGTATCATACCGCTTATAAAGAGGAAAACGACGGCTATCGTTCTTGCACGGAGATAGGATTTTTCGGCTCGTTCCTTTTGTCCTGCACCTATATTCTGACCGACTATGGTGGCAACGGCAGAACCCATTGAATTAGATGGCATGGTGATAATACTGTTTATCCTGTTTCCTACGCCGTAAGCTGCAAGTGCTACCGAACCGTATTCAAGTACATTTTTGCTCATAAGGAGAAATCCGAATTGCATTGTACTTCCGCCAAGTGCCGACGGTAAGCCGATCTTTATTATTTTGGCAAGCTTTTCTCTTTCAAAACGGAAACCTTTGAATCTTATATGAGAGTTTTTGACAAGAGAATAAAAAGCTATCAATGAACAAGGTACTTTTGAAAGCATTGTGGCAAAGCCGGCACCTGCTATTCCCCATTTGAATACGATGAGGAAAAGCGGATCGAGTATCATATTAAGCAATATTCCGAGAAGATTAAGATACATCGGCTTTACGGTGTTGCCGTTAGCCTGATTGATCGCAGAATATATATTGATTATAAAGAGAAACGGCATATCGCAAAGAATTATCCTAAGATATACAAGGCTGTATGTATATACATATTCCGTAGCACCGAGCCAACTGATTATAAACGGTGATGCTATTATGAATGAAATTGCACATAATATCGAAAATACGATTACCGATATAAAAATCTGCGTTGACATTGACTTTGCATTTTTTTCATCCCCTGCACCTATGTACTGGGAGATGAGTACGGAACCTGCAACATTAAGCCCCTGTCCGAAATTGATGATTATGTTCTGTATGGGGGTGACAAGCGATATTGCGGACATATACTCTGTGCTGAGAGTACCGAGCCAGTAAGCATCTGTCAGATTATACATGGTCTGTATAAGATTGTTTATAGCTATCGGGATAGCAAGGGTGAGGATAGCTTTGGTCAGATTTCCGCTAAGTATGAGATCTCTGTTTTTATTTGTTATGTTTGCCATTTTTGCTCCTTCTTTTATTCTGTATTTACAAGTATAGTAAACGACAAAAGTACTTGTACTTTGGGCGTTTACTCGCACCGACTGCGTGCCGCAAAGCGGCTAACTACCTTATACGCAGTCGTGTGCATACCCCGGAGGGTTATAGTAAGCGACATTTTTTAATGTCGCTTACTATAAAATTTTACAGCAGAAATAGAAGATTTTCATTCAAAAATATACTGTTATTATTGCAGAATCTTATAAATTATGCTATCATGAAAATATCTCGTATAAGTATAAGGGAGGTTGAATATATGCCGCTGCCGATGCCGAAAGGAAAAAATATATTGGTACAGTTCAATGAAAGACCGGCAAATTTTTCTATGCCGTCGATGGAGATATCTACGGATCATTACAGCATAAGCTATGCTATATCGGGCGACAGGAGAGTTATTACGCCTATGTACAGTTTTACATATCATTCCGGAGATATATTTGTTGGGATTCCTTATTTATATCACAGAACGGTTCCCGAAAGTGAGATCGCATATATAAATTATATGATAAAGTTTTCTCCGGGATTTGCCGATGAATTTACGGAGTTATTCGGAAAGAACATTTTTGATGATATATATGGCAGGGGTGTTTGGAATTTTTCGGAAGAAAATCAGGAAAAATTAAAGAAAATGCTTGAGGATATGTATGATGAGTATGTAAAAAATAAGATATATACTGAAATGATACTAAAAGGTATGTTGTTCAGACTGCTTATAACGATATACGAAAATAAAATAGACAAAGATATGGTACATCACAAATCGCCGCTTACCAATCCGATAATCAATTCTATATATTATATAGAAAAGAATTACAGCAAAAAAATAACACTCGAAGATGCGGCAAACGAGGCGCATTTTTCTGTGTCACATTTTTCAAGAGTTTTTCATGAACAGCTTGGTATGCCTTTTTCGGAATATCTCGGAAATGTACGGCTTAGACACGCAAAAAGACTACTTATAAACTCAAAAAAATCGGTGATGGAGATTGCACTTGAAACAGGATATTGCAGCGGCGATTATCTGTCAACGCAGTTTAAATTAAAAATCGGAGTAACACCTACAAAATTCAGAAACGAGTATAAAGAAGTAACGATAAAGAAATAACGACAAATTGATTATTGAAATAATCAGGGGGATATTGTATAATATTATTTGTGCTATTACGCAAATAAAAAAAGAAAGTTGGAAAGTTATGAATTTTGTTGAAATTGCTGTTTTTATTGTCTATCTCTTATTCATGCTCGGAATAGGAGTAGTGTTTTTTATTAAGACGAAAAACGGCGGAGAAAAAACTTATTTTCTTGGGGGACGAAAAATGGGCCCATGGGTGTCAGCTCTTTCTGCCGGTGCATCGGACATGTGTGCATGGGTGTTGATGGGACTTCCTACATCTATTTACGCACTTGGTCTGGGGCAGATATGGATATCGGTGGGACTTGCGATAGGGTATACTTTAAGCTGGCTCATAGAAGCACCAAGATTGAGGAGATTTTCTATCGTTGCAAATGATTCGATCACGATACCTCAATATCTTACAAACAGATTCCTGTCAAAGTCAAAGGCTTTGCAGATAATATGTGCGGTTGTTTTCCTGATAGCATATACGGTGTACTCGGCATCGAGCCTTAAAGCCTGCGGTACGCTTTTTAATACGGTTTTGGGAATAGATACATCTCTTGCTATGTACATAGCTGCGATAATTATTATATCGTATACTTTTTTAGGTGGATTTTCGGCTGTATGCTGGACAGACTTCTTTCAGGGGATGCTTATTCTCGGTGCTGTACTTATTGCTCCGATATTTGCGGCATCAATGGTGGATTTCAGTACTAATATCACTCAGGAGGGATACTTTGATCCAATGGCGGATTGGAGAGATGTCGTATCGGGTCTTGCATGGGGACTTGGTTATTTCGGTATGCCGCATATAATCATACGATTTATGTCGATAGAATCTCAAAGATCGCTAAAAAAGTCCGCTAAGATAGGTATAACGTGGACTATACTTATTCTGATATTTGCGGCACTTATAGGTGTGATAGGAAGATTATTCCTCGGATATGATGAGGCTGTAAATGAAAATTCTCTTGTATTTATTACGATGGTAAGAAAAATATTCCCTGCGTTGATATCGGGTGTATTATTATCGGCTGTACTTGCAGCATCTATGAGTACGGCAGACAGTCAGCTGCTCTCGGCGGCATCTGCTTTTGCAAGTGATGTTTATTCACCTGTGATAAGAAAAAACAAAGCTACGGACAAAGAAATGCTCTGGGCGGGAAGAATAGTTGTGCTTATAATAGCTATATTAGCTGTTTTGATAGCTTCAAGTCCGAATGCAGGGTCTATAATGTCACTGGTAACAAATGCATGGGGTTTGTTCGGAGCGGCTTTCGGACCTGCGATAATTCTTTCGTTATTTTGGAAAAGATTTAATTTCTATGGTGCGGTAGCGGGAATAGTGATAGGTTCGGTCGTTGATATACTTTGGATCATATTTTTATCGTATACGGGAGTTTATGAACTCTTTCCGGGATTTGTTGCAGGGTTGGCAGGTGCTGTTGCTGTGAGCCTGATGACTGAAAAGCCTTCGGAAGAGGTTGAAAAATTATTTGAAAAAGCATTGAATTATAAAGATGAAGAATAAAAGGCAATTGAAACGGGGTGTATTTTATGACTACGAACGAAAAGGAATACAACGGATATTTATTCGACCAGCTTGAAATTGTGGAAGATGCCTTGCAACTTGCGGAAGAAGAGAACGCAACAAAAACAATTGCATATCTTAAACGGAAAAAATCGACTATTGAACGGAAATTGTATCAACAGCCGCCTTTATTGGAAAACAGGTAAACAGAAAAGCCGCCTATAATGGGCGGTTTTTTGCATTCTATCGGCGGCGGTATACTTTTGGAAAATAAAGTGTAAAATAAAAAAAGACAGTAAATACACTGACTTATACAAAAGATGTTGCGTTGTTGTTTCTAAAAATTTGTAGTGATAAATCATAAAGACGGGCAGATATGCAGCAATATACGGAAATGATGATCTGAGATACTGAGAATTATTTTTAAAAATTTTACGGCGGATATGGTTGACAGGAATGGTATGGATATGGTATAATTTTTTTGTAAATGAATATATTTACTTATCCGGAGAGGTGGAGGGACAGGGCCCGATGAAACCCGGCAACCGGCTATATGCAATGGTGCCAATTCCCTCGGTTTATTTTGACCGAAAGATGAGTTCTTCGCAAATAAGCCAAAAAAATGGCTTTTTTTATTGCGAATATGAGGAACGACCCTATTCAAGAGGTAGTTCTTGCTTCCTTTCCGAAAAAATTACAAAGGAGGATATTCATTATGAAAAGATTATTTACTTCCGAGTCCGTTACAGAGGGACATCCTGACAAAATGTGCGATCAGGTATCGGATGCTATACTCGATGCCATACTTGCAAAAGATCCGAATGCAAGAGTTGCCTGCGAAACGATGATGACAACAGGTCTTATAATGGTTGCGGGAGAAATAACCACGGATACTTATGTTGATATTGAAAATATCGCAAGGGAAACTGTAAGAGAGATCGGCTATGACAGGGCTAAATATGGATTTGACTGCGATTCGTGTGCGGTTATAAATTCTCTTAAAGGGCAGTCGCCTGATATAGCACAGGGAGTTGACAATGCACTTGAAACGAGAGATGGCGGTACGGCAGATACGGGTGCCGGAGATCAAGGTATGATGTTTGGCTTTGCCTGCGATGAAACGGAGGATCTTATGCCGATGCCTATTTATCTTGCACACAAGCTCACAAAGAAACTTTCGGAAGTGAGAAAAAGCGGTGAGGTGGATTATCTCAGACCCGACGGAAAATCACAGGTATCGGTTGAGTATGATGATGATAAGGTGGTCAGAGTTGACAGTGTTGTTATATCGACACAGCATAAAGCCGATGTTCCTTATGAAAAGATAAAGAGCGATATGATAGAGAAAGTTATTAAGGCTGTTATTCCTGCCGAACTTCTTGATGAAAATACAAAGTATTATGTAAATCCTACGGGAAGATTTGTTATAGGAGGTCCACAGGGCGACTGCGGTCTTACGGGAAGAAAGATAATAGTTGATACTTACGGCGGATATGCAAGCCACGGCGGAGGTGCTTTCTCGGGAAAAGATCCTACAAAGGTAGACCGTTCGGGTGCTTATGCAGCAAGATACCTTGCAAAGAATATCGTAGCTTCGGGTATCGCTAAGAAATGCGAGATAGAACTTTCTTATGCAATAGGTGTTTCAAAGCCGCTTTCGATACTTGTAAATACCTACGGTACGGGAAAGATCGCTGATGATAAGATAGTTGAACTCATAGAGAAGAATTTCGATTTAAGACCATCGGCTATTATAAAGAACTTCGATCTCAGAAGACCTATATATAAGCAGACTGCCTCTTACGGTCATTTCGGAAGAAGCGATATAGATGTTCCTTGGGAAAAGACAGATAAAAAAGATGTATTTGCAAATGCTATCTGATCGAAAAATAAATGAAGTACCTGTTTTCAGCGGGTACTTCATGGATCGTGCATCCTTAGCTCAGCGGATAGAGCAGTAGACTCCGACTCTAAAGGTCACGGGTTCAATTCCCGTAGGATGCAGAAAAAATTGGGGGTGTGATCATCACACCCTCATTTTGATTATAATAAAGTTATTGGTACATGACATTTATGCGGCATATTATTTTTATTTGCATTTTTTGCAGTTCTTTTCTTTGGCGTCTGTGCGAGGCATAACGAATGTATGCTCGTGAGATAAATAGTCTTCGAGATTTTCAAGACATTCTCCGAAACGCTGGAAGTGGACTATCTCTCGTTCACGGAGAAATCGGATAGGGGCAATGACATCGGGATCGTCGGTAAGATTGAGAATATATTCATAGGTGGAGCGTGCTTTCTGCTCGGCTGCCATATTTTCATAGAGATTTGTCTTAGGATCGCCGACTACCTGTATAGTGGCGGCGGAAAAAGGAACGCCGGAAGCATTTGCAGGATATACACCTGTGCCGTGATCTACATAATAGGAATCGAAGCCTGCTTTTTTGATGAGATCGGGGTCGATGTCATCGGAGAGCTGATAGACGATAGAGCCTATCATTTCAAGGTGCGCAAGTTCCTCTGTACCTATAAGATAAATTATATGGTATCTTGAATTTATAAGAATATATACAATGATTTTAAAAAACAGGGTGAAACGATGAACGATAAAAAGAATTTTTTAAGCTGTGAAAAGCGGATAGTATTTGAGCTGCTTATGCTTGCGGCAGGTATGATGGGGGCATATACATTCAATCTGCGAGGCGGCGTATTCTGTAATGCTCAGACGGCTAATTTTGTGATGATGGCTGCAAAACTCGGACAAAGGGACTGGAGCGGCGGTCTGTATTTTCTTATTCCGGTAAGTGCGTATTTTATGGGTTCAGTCATATCAGAAATATTGCCGAAACCGATAAAGAAGAAAACATTTTTCAGGTGGGATACATGGCTTATAGCATTTGAAACGGCTGTTATAATCGGAGTAGGATTTATTCCCCTGAGTGTGACGGATCAAGTCGTACAGGTAATAATAAATTTTATATGTTCGATGCAGTACAATACATTCAGACAGGCGGAGAGTATTCCCATGGCTACGACATTCTGTACCAATCATTTAAGACAGATCGGGATATGGACTGTGAAAACGGTAAAGCACAGAAACAGGGAAAGTTTTGAAAGACTGCGTTCTCATGTGATGATGATAGCGGTATTCTTTCTTGGCGGACTTACGGAAACGGTGGCTTGTGAACTTGTAAGCGAAAAGGCTATATGGCTTGCGGTGGTGCCGCTGGGGATAAATCTTATGATACTGATATATGCAGATCTTGTGAAAGAAAAGGAGCTTATGGAAAAAGTTCCGTCGGGGCATTAAATTGACGGAAATGTTTTCCGTCAATTTTTGCAGACTTGTCTGCGTGCCTTATTGATACTTGCAAGCCTTGTAAGGTATGTTGACTAAAGTCCACTCCTCGGATGAACAAAGTCCGTCCTGCGGTTTAAAGTCTGTGACGCCGATAATTTTATAGTAAGTGACATTAAAAAATGTCGCTTACTATAACCCTCCGGGGGATGTACACGACTGCGTATAAGGTAGTCAGCCACTTTTTGGCACGCAGTCGGTGCGAGTAAACGCCCAAAGTACAAGTACTTTTGTCGTTTACTATAAAATGAATAATTACAGTAAATGGAATATGATGAATATAATGTGATATAACGTATTATGGCGGTGAAATTATCAAATGAGTGAAAAGCTGCGTGTATGCGGATATTGCAGAGTGAGTACCGAGAAAGAGGATCAGAGAAATTCTCTTGAAAATCAGAGGGAATATTTTGAAAGATACATAAAAGGAAAAGACGGGTACATATTCAAGGGGATATTTTACGATGAGGGGATAAGCGGAACAAGCCTTAAAAATCGCAGCGGATTTATAAAAATGCTGGAATGTGCAAAAAATGGTGAAATAGATCTTATACTTACAAAGGAAGTTTCGAGATTTGCAAGAAATACAAAGGATACCCTTGAATATACGAGAATGCTGAGCGGTATGGGTGTCGGTGTAATATTTATCGGAGATAACATAGATACAAGGTGCGGTGACAGCGAATTCAGGCTTACTATAATGGCAGGCATAGCACAGGAGGAGAGCCGCAAGATCTCGGAAAGAGTAAAATGGGGTCAGGAGCGGCAGATGGAGAAAGGGGTCGTATTTGGAAAGAGTTTGCTTGGGTATACTGTC
>JAFUUG010000340.1 GCA_017483905.1 Bacillota bacterium | reverse complement strand
TAAACTTATTGAAAGAGGATACGTTCAAAATATTAAATCTGCTAAGAAGAAAATTGAAAGATCCGAACACATTGTTTGGGATATCTTAGAAGAGGTAATTGACGGACACCCTGTAATGTTAAACAGAGCACCGACACTTCACAGACTTTCAATGCGAAGCTATAAAGTAAGGCTTTCGGATGATGACTCTATAGGTGTTAATCCGCTTTCGGCGGAAGGCTTTAACTTTGACCATGACGGCGATACTATGGCAGTCCATGTTCCGCTTGGAGAAGGTTCGATAAGAGAAATGAATGAACTTCTTGATGTGAAGAAAAATTTGTATATTCCGGCATCGGGTAAAGTAACTCTTATGCCTAAGCAGGAGCTTGTTTATGGGTTGAACATCATATCGTCTTCATATAAAAATCCCAAAAAGACGAAAAGAAAATTCGATATTAAAAGCGATGAGGAGCTTATATCCGTATTTGAAAATTACGATGCTTCCGTTTACGCACTTATCGAATACAAAGGTGTCACAAAAACATTGGGAGAACATCTTATTGATTACATATTTCCGAAAAGAATAGTGCCTTTATGCAAGGACATCAAAAAAGGGAAAATGTCGGCAATAATGGAGGCATTATCAAAAGAAAAGGAAAATGTATTCAAGAGATGTGCAGACAGGATCGTAAAGATCGCTTACACAGCGGCTACGATTTATCCGCCTTGTATATCCATAATAAACGATTACTCGGATAAAGCAAGCATAAACGATCCTTTTCAAGACTTTGAGCAGCAGATGAGTATATACAGAGAAAGCTACCATAACGGGTATGACAATTCAAAGACCTATAACAGTATCTATACGGAGATATTTGAAAAAACTGCCGACAAGGTCACAAAGAACATAGAAGCCGACATGGGATATGATAACGGCTTTGTGAGACTTGTGACTTGCGGTGCGAGAGGAAACAAAGATAATCTTCAGCAGATAGTATCATTCAAAGGCAGAATTGCGAAATCCGCAACGGAAAGCTTTAATGCTGTTATCACATCGTCATATCTTTCGGGATTAAGCGGACTTGAACATTTTATAGCCGCTTACGGTTCAAGAAAATCTCTCATAGATAAGGTCAGAAAACCTGCCGAGACAGGTGACGCTTCAAGGCGAATGATGCACACTGCCATAGATGCGGGAATAGTATCGTCTGATTGCGGAACAAATGAGGGTATAGAGATAAATGCCGATAAGCTTACCATGTATGCACAGCCTCGTGCGATAAATGATGAAACCGTTGAAGAAATGCTTGCGAGCATACTCGAAGGGAGATATGAAGCAGGCAATTCGGCAGAGATCATTACGAGAGCAAAGGCAAAAGAGTTTGCGGCAGAAATGATGATAAACCGCAAAAAGAGTGTTATTATCCGTTCGCCTATCACTTGCAGGGATAAATATTGTTCTAAATGCTACGGAGTGGATCTTACGATAAACAGACGAGCAGTAAGAGGACTTCCGATAGGAGCAATAGCGGCACAGTCGATAGGTGAACCGGGTACACAGCTTTCAATGCGAACATTTCACAAAGGCGGCGTTTCTTCGAGTGCGGATATAACAAGTGACTTTGACAAAGTAAAGGCTATCATAAATATGGTATCGGTAGATGTGTCAAATCCTCAATACGATCCTATAGCTTGGGAAAGCGGAGAAGTGCATATCAAGGACTGTGGTGACTACTACAGCGTAAGAATCGGAAATTCCGAGAAAAGTCTTGCCTTTAAGAATAAACCTTATTTTAAGAAAAGTGTTGAAAAAGGCGAAAGTCTCTCTGCTTTGCTTGGAAGCTGCAATATAAGCGAGATAGAAGAGTACGGTGGGATCAAAAAGGCTTTGGAATATATGATATTTTCCATATTCACGATATACTTTTCGCAGGCGACGGTGAATTTAAAGCACATAGAGGTGCTGACATCGGAAATGGTAAAGTATGTCGTAGTAGAGAGCAAAGGCGGAAATATCCCGATAGGTACTGTTCTTGATTGTCGTGAATATAAGGCGGTTGATGATAAAGAAAATTATACCATTCTTCCAAAACTTTATAATTCACTGAATGCTCCGCTTATAGGCGAGAACTTCCTGAAAGGAATGTCATTTTCATACTTCAAGGATGTATACTCAGCTGCGCTTATTATGGGAAAAGAAGACAGCTTGAAAAATGCTTTTTCAAGAATAATGATGGGACTTGCACCGCTTACGGGTACATCTTATCCCAATTATTTGAGAGAAAGAAAAGAAGCTTACGAAGAAGATATCGAAATATTTTAGGAGAATATCTTGAAAAAAATTATTTTCATTACCGCATTTATATTGTTTGGATGTGTGAGCGTAAGCGCTGCCACATCTGATGATATTCTTGAAAAATACTCCATAAAACCTAAAACAGTTGATGTTGAAGCACTTAAAGAAAAGCTGAGTCAAAGCTATAAGGATTACGGTGAACTCTCTGATAAATATTACAAAATAACATACCTCAATAATGCGGAGGAGCTGACCAATGTAAAGAGAGAGCGTGAAGCAGGCAAGATAGATACTGAAAAATGTATGCTTGAGCTAAAAAGGCTTTCCGACTGCCTCGATGCAATGGTCAATGTGGATGCCACACTTGAAGAATTGGAGGATGTTGAAGATCAATACAGAGAGAAGGTAAAAGAACTTAATGAGCTTATGACTTTAAAGGAAATGCTTAATTCAAAGGTGCCACATTTTTCGGAGAATACGGGTAATGTTTCATATGATGAGGTTGACGGAGCGTTAAAGGAAACGGAAAGGTTGAAAGCCGAGATAGGTAATGCCGTCATAAAAGAAGATATAGGAGAATTGAACGGCTTAAAATCTCCGACACAAGGACTTTTCAATATAACTTCCAAATTTGGGAACAGGACAGATCCAATTACCGGCTCGGGAATAGAGCGGCACAGTGGATTGGATCTTGCAGCACCGAAAGATACACCCGTTCTTGCGTTATTTAAGGGAACCGTGATAGCAGCTGATTATAACAGTTCTTTGGGTAACTATGTGATAATAGCACACAGCAGCGAGTTCCAGACATTGTATGCACATATGAACAGCCTGAATGTGAAAAAGAATGATACTGTGAATCAGTATGATACTATCGGTTTTGTGGGGACAACAGGAAGTTCGACAGGATACCATTTACACCTTGGAGTATATATAAACGGTGTAAAGTCGGATCCCGAAGTTTTATTCAAGTAAATCAATAATCGAAAATATCTTTTGCCGTAAAGAGAATGATAAAAAATCTGATATATGGCTGAACTAAAATAAATATATGCAGTCATACAAAGTCTTATCTTTATGCAGAATAGGACAAATTGAGAGATTAAAGACTTATAGCCATACTCACAGAAGTACGGATAAGAGATTAAAGACTTATATTTGCATAAAAGCATAAGGATAAGCAATGTAATGTGTATCATTGCGATGAGAAAGCAGAGATATTTTCGATATGTGCCTGTTGCTGTAAGTGAGTGATAAAAAATCTGAAAATATTATTATAACAATAAAACTAATAGAACACCCAAGGCGAGGTATGTTGAAGTTTTATTGTTATAGGTTTATCGGCAAATAGAAGTGCTTCGGATAAACCAAAAGTCTTATCAAGGAGCTTAACAAGAGCGTGATAAGCACTCTAAAATATGTATCGCTGCAACGAGAAGGTAAAGGTATTTTATATATTACGATTTTACATTGAATAAAGTAATGTATCAATGCGGAAAGAAAATGATGTTTTCAGCAAGGAGGCAAATATGCAGATAGTTGCTGTAAGCGGAAGAAAAGGTCAAGGCAAGACGATAACGGCATCATTGCTGCCATTATACCTCAGAGATAAGAGATGCTTTATTATGTCCTATTATGAAGCTATGGAATATGTATCTCCAGGGATAAGCAGATTTGAAGTAAATACTGTAAAGGCGGCAATAACGACTACTTGTCCAAACTTTTTTACGGACGCAATAAAGCTTAAAAGAGAGCTTTACAGAGGCATTTATGATGTACTCATAATAGACGATATTGAAACGGAATATGATATGCAGAAAATAAAGCATGAACTTGGTGCCGTGATAATCGGAGTTGTAAAGGAATTTCCTTACTCTGTGCCCTATAAAGCAAGAGAGGAACTTATATCCGATATTATGGGAGAACCGGATATTATCGTAAAGAATGAGATGACGATGAACAAGCTTCATGTTCAGGTCTTTAATGCCGTAGAAAAGCTTAAAAAAGAATATTGTATCTGAGGTGATGTTTTTGATATATGGCATTGATCTTGGCACTACAAATTCGGTTTTATCGCTTTACGATCCGAAAAGGAAAAAATCGGTAAAGATAGGGGAACTGCTGCCGTCTGTAGTTAATATGATAACGGGTGAGGTCGGCAGTGAGCAAAAAGAAAGCCTTTGTAACGGCATAAATACAGAAAATATCATGTTATCTTTTAAGGTTGATATTACAACAGATATTTCGGGTAAACCCAGTGTAGAGGCATCTGCCGCTGTTCTTGCCGAATTAAAAAAATATATGAGATACGGCGAAAAAGATGTTGTTATATCTGTGCCTGCGTATTTTATGAATCATCAGAGAGAGGCAACGAAACTTGCGGCAAAAAAGGCGGGACTAAATGTTGTATCACTTATAAATGAACCTACCGCAGCCGCATTGTACTACCTAAGAGAAAGCAGAGAAAAAGCAGTCGTTTTCGATTTGGGCGGCGGAACATTTGATGTTACCGTTGTGGATACAAGATACGGAATATCCGATGTACAGGCAACAGGCGGCGACAGGATAGGCGGGGATGATCTTAACTCAAATATCTTTGCTTTGATGTGTAAAGAGTGCGTATTTTTAAGACACAAGCTTCCCGAAGGTGCAGAAAGGTCTGTTATAGAGGAATGCGAGAAGCTTAAAATACGAATGCAGAAAGAGCGAAAAACCATTGTTTTTGATTTTTCGGACAAGCCCTTTGCCGGTGCTTTTGAGAGTAATGTATTCAAGCTGACCGAAGAAAAATATAAAAATATGCTTGATATAACATTCGGAAGTACTGTTGTAACTATGAAAAAAGTGATAAGACAATCGGGATATTCGCTTGATGAATTAAAGCTTATACTGGTTGGCGGTTCAACAAGGGATCCCTACCTTGCGGAAATGGTTTCGGAAGTAAAAAAGCCCGAACCCGTAGCATATAACCCCGACGAGATAGTC
>JAFUUG010000339.1 GCA_017483905.1 Bacillota bacterium | reverse complement strand
CATATGGTCTGAGTATAATGGAATAATAATAAATATAATAAACAAGGGTGTCGCATTTAGCGGCACCCTTGTGAAGTTATATCTTTTCAGTTAGTAAATACTGCTGTTATATCGTCTGAGCCAACGGTTTCGGCAAGATCTTCCGCATTATCAATATGACCTATTAAAGTATAGCTATAGGGAGTATCAAAACTTTTATAAAAAATCACAATGCAGTTATCTCCATAGAGCATTATATCGCCCGCATTGATATGACCTACTTTTTGTGGCTCGGATGAAAATGAAGTATCAAGATAGATATATTTTTCATTTCCGTTCAGCTCACTCATTTCGAGAGTTTTCGGAAGTATATTTGAAAACTCTTTTGCTGCCTTTGTATCACTTAGTATGACTGTAAATTCCTTTTCGTTTATAACTGCTTTTACGCCTGTATCAATGTTATATTTAGCATCGGCATTGTACTTTTCGATATTTGATAAAAGTTGTTTTAGCATCAATACACAATCGATAAGGGTTATTTTACCGTCACTGTTCATATCTGTTTCACTATTATATCCGGCATTGCTTTCAACCATTTTGAGAGCAGAAACAGCATCTCTTACATCAAATTCTCTGTTTCCGCAGACATCAACAAAAGCAGCCTGTGCATTTGCAGTAAAAACTAACGACAATATGATCGAAAATATATATCTTCCCAAAATCACTCACTCCGTTTCAAATATCTTCTGTATTTATATCTTACAATACCATTGCTTATGAGCATATCCACGCTTTTTTTCCTATATAAAAACATATATCGGAAAATCCTTTTATGGTTTTGTCGCTGTTTTTTTATTCAAACAAATTCTTTTGTTGTCATTATTTTTTGAACGCATCATTAAAAAATTCTTCAAACTTATCAAACGGTATCTTTACCGTATCATCATAGAGGTCAACATGGTTCGCATTTGGTACTTCATATATTTCTTTAGGCTCGGAAGCATTTGCATAGGCTGTTTCGCTAAAGCCTTTTGAATGAGCATTTTCACCGACAACAAAAAGTATCGGACGAGGTGATATTTCACTTATATGAGTAAGTGATGGAAAGTTCATAAGCGACATATCGGATGTTGCGGTAACATTACCGAGTGCATTTTGATGCCAGCCACGCTTTGTACCGTAAAAACTGAAAAATTCTGCTGTTACCGGATCGAGATCTTCGGGAATTTTGTCAACAGGTGCAGAGGGATAACCGTCGCTATACTTTGGATAGCCGTTATCTACATCTTCCCAACGTTGTTTTGCAAGTTTGTTAAGCTGTTGTTGTCTTGATTCGCCCGTTGAACTGTTTCCAAAGCTGCTTATATCATACATCACGGAAGTTGCTATTGCTTTTATTCTTGCATCTGCTGCTGCTGCTGATAATGCAAAACCGCCACTGCCGCAAATACCTATTGCACCTATTTTTTCACGGTCAACATATTTAAGTGTACCCAAATAGTCAACACCTGCGCTGAAATCCTCCGCATAAATATCGGTCGAGCCTGTCATTCTCGGCTGACCGCCGCTGTAACCGTGATATGATGGATCAAAAGCGATAACTACAAAGCCTCTTTGCGCAAGTTCATTTGCATATACACCTGCTCCCTGCTCCTTTACACCACCAAACGGAGGACCGATAACGATCGCCGGATGGAGTTTGTTCTTGTCAATATCCTTTGAAGTGTATAAATCTGCTGCAATTTCAATACCGTAACGGTTTTTGTAATAAACGTGTTCCCTTGTTACATTATTTGAAAGTTTAAAAATATAATGTTCCTCGGATGCTTTTACTCTTGTTGCTAAATTTGGATTTTCCTGTGCCATAGCAGAGTCGTTCTTATTGTTCAGAATTGAAGTTTTGCTGTATGCCGTTATTGAAACACTTGTTATAAGTATTCCTGCAAGGAGTAT
>JAFUUG010000338.1 GCA_017483905.1 Bacillota bacterium | reverse complement strand
TAGAGCAGAGGACTGAAAATCCTTGTGTCGGCAGTTCGATTCTGTCTCTGGGCATTGCTTATGCGGGTGTGGTTCAATGGTAGAACACCAGCCTTCCAAGCTGGGGACGTGGGTTCGATTCCCATCACCCGCTTTTTGATTATATGTGCGCGAGTGGCTCAGTGGTAGAGCATCGCCTTGCCAAGGCGAGGGCCGCGGGTTCGAATCCCGTCTCGCGCTCTTTATTATAAAGAAAACAAATTTAAGAGATAAATTTCCTTTTTATAATTTTGTTTATCAAGGGGCTTGATTGCATTTGCAAAAGCCCTTTTTTCATAAAAACTTTCAGAAGCAGGGGAGGAAAAACAATATGCAGATATATGATGAATTGGTCGCAAGAGGTCTGATAGCACAGGTGACTGATGAGAGTGAAATAAAGAAACTTATAAACGAGGGTAAAGCAAAATTCTACATAGGCTTTGATCCGACGGCAGATTCGCTGCACGTTGGTCATTTCATGGCACTTTGTCTTATGAAAAGACTTCAGGAGGCCGGGAATAAGCCTGTAGTCCTTATAGGAGGCGGTACGGGATATGTCGGAGATCCTTCCGGAAGAACGGACATGAGGTCTATGATGACCCCGGAAACGATACAGCATAACTGCAATTGCTTCAAAAAACAGATGGAAAGATTTATAGAATTTGGCGAAGATAAGGCTATAATGGTAAATAATGCGGATTGGCTGCTGAAACTTAATTATATCGAATTATTAAGAGAAGTTGGTTCATGTTTTTCCGTAAACAATATGTTAAGGGCTGAGTGTTACAAGCAGAGAATGGAAAAAGGTCTTTCTTTCCTTGAATTCAATTATATGATAATGCAGTCTTACGATTTTTATTACTTATTCCAAAATTATGGCTGCAATATGCAGTTCGGCGGCGACGATCAATGGTCGAATATGCTCGGAGGTACGGAGCTTATAAGAAGAAAACTCGGAAAAGATGCGTATGCCATGACGATAACTCTTCTTATGAATTCGGAAGGAAAGAAAATGGGTAAGACTGCAAACGGTGCGGTATGGCTTGATCCTGATAAGACAAGTCCTTTTGAATTTTTCCAGTACTGGAGAAATGTAGGGGATAAGGACGTTCTTAAATGTATAAGAATGTTGACATTCCTGCCTATTGAAGAAATAGACAAAATGAATGACTGGGAGGGCAGCAAGCTTAATGAAGCAAAAGAGATACTTGCTTATGAGCTGACTTCTCTTGTACATGGCAAGGAAGAGGCGGAAAAAGCAAGAACGGCTTCTCACGCTCTCTTTGCAGGCGGCGGCGACGATTCAAATATGCCGACTACAGAGATAGAAGAAGATTCACTTACAGATGGAGAGATAGGTATACTTGATCTTATGTTGATATGCTCTCTGGTTTCATCAAAGAGTGAGGCAAGAAGACTTGTTCAGCAGGGCGGCGTATTTATCGACGGTGTAAAGGCAGAGGCTATCGACAAGAAAATAAGCAGGCAAGAATTAAAAGAGGGAATAAAAATAAAGAAAGGAAAGAAAACTTTCCATAAAGCGATAATGAAATAATAAATGTTCTACATAAGCCCGCTTAAACATATTCTAATATGAAAGAATATGTTAAGGAGGGCTTATTTTGAAAGCCTATATTGAGGAAAGAGCAACAGAGATCGCACAGTTTATCATTAAAAGCAATGCGACTGTGAGAGAAACTGCCAAAAAATTCGGTATAAGCAAAAGTACCGTACATAAAGATGTTACGGAAAGACTGAGCAAGATCGACCCTTTTCTTGCAAAAGAGGCACGTCGTGTACTTGATATAAATAAATCGGAAAGGCATATAAGGGGAGGTATGGCAACAAGGGAAAAATATCTCAGAAAAATATGAGAATATTATACTTGCGCATGAAATATTCTTTTGCATTATTTGACGGAAAACTATGGGTTCCGTCAATTTTTTTACGGGTGTGATTTTGAATGAATTTGGATAATATATATGAAAACTCGTGTACAAAACAGCTATATAATTGTTTGTTTTCACTAAAAAATAACTTTTATTAAAAATAGATTAAAAAATACTTTAAAAAATTTTTAAAAATGATATAATATTATTGTTATGTTGTGGTGGTTTATAAAGATAACGAACTTTTATGGATCACTTAGGGAAACATTGATTAATTTAAAAAGAAAAAAATAAATTTAGCCTCAGTGCAGAAAAAATCGATTTTTTGGGAAATTTATTTTTTCTAACCTATTAATCAGTGTTTCCTTGGATAATTAATATGGGAGGAAAGCGTAATGAAATTATTCAAAAAAATGTTGAGTGCGGCTCTTGCAACAAGCATGGTATTATCAAGTGCTGTATTCAACACAACGATCGTTTCGGCAGCACCTTCAATCGCAGCGGGCTGGAACGAATGTTTATATGCTGAATGGGCAGACTCAAATCCCGACAGCGACAGTGTAAAAGTCGAATATAAGCTAAGCTCCGAGAGTAAATATACTGCTCTTTCGGGCAACGATCACACATTCCTTATAAGACCTGCAAGCACGAGCGGATACGGCAGAGTTGATATACCGGGCCTTAAAGAGGGAAGATATGACCTTAAAATAACCGCTTCAGACGGAGCAGTCCATGAAAGAAAGGGCATAAAGGTATATGGATATGACCGCTCGGGTTATGCACATTACAAAAATACAGACGGCGCAATAGGTGCATATAACGATGACGGTACACTCAGAAAAGATGCTATTGTAGTATATGTAACAGATGAAAACAAAGATACTGTTACTATACCGGGGTATGGTCCGGAGAGTGCGGATTTTACTCAGTCTTATCACTCCGAATCTTTTAATATGGACTGGGACAGAACGGCTGACGGTATAGGAAATATACTTAACAACAACTACAAATTTATCTATAAGGTAACAGCTACGGACAATCACCCTGTAGTATTCAGATTCATAGGAACTGTAAATGTGCCTGCAAATCTTACTCCTTACAATGAAAAGACTGCTATTCTCGGCGGTTCTAAGGGTGATAACGGTAATCTTGCAATAACCAAATACGGCAAGAATATCACAATAGAGGGTATCGGAGAGGATGCTACGATATTCGGCTGGGGATTTACTTTTTCCCAGACTTCTACCTGTCCTAAAGATGCGGGTATGAG
>JAFUUG010000337.1 GCA_017483905.1 Bacillota bacterium | reverse complement strand
AATGGAAATTTTTAAAGGCAGACCAAGTGATGCGGATAAAAGAGAGGAAAGAGAAAAAAGAGTATACGATATGCTTGACAGGATAGGCATAGAATATATGAGGGCCGATCATTCAAAAGCCGATACTATGGAGGATTGTGAAGAGATAGGAAAGGCTCTCGGCGTTGAAATATGCAAGAATTTATTTTTATGTAACAGGCAGAAAACGAAATTTTATCTATTGATGATGCCCGATAAAAAGCCTTTTAAGACAAAGGAACTGTCAGCACAGATAAATTCCGCAAGACTTTCTTTTGCATCGGAAGAAGATATGCTTAAATATCTTGATATAAAGCCGGGAAGTGTAAGTGTGATGGGGCTTATGAATGATAAAGAAAATAATGTCAGACTGCTTATAGACGAAGATCTGTTAAATGATGAATACATAGGTTGTCACCCTTGCGTAAATACATCAAGTATGAAGATAAAGACCTGTGATATTACAGGAAAATTTTTGAATGAGGTAGGGCATGATTACACTAAAGTGAAGCTTATAGGGGAATAGTATAAAGGGCACCTCTAAAAATTATGATTTTACCAAACTTGCTATAATTTCCGATAGCTTCCTCAAAACTCCTCAACATAGCTTTTCTGCTATGCCTTCGTCGTTTTTCGTTGCTCTCGAAAATTCTATCTGCGTTTGGATTTACCCTAATTTTTAGAGATACCCTATAGGAAACACTGATTAATTGGTGAGAAAATAAATTTCCGAAAGAATCGAATCAAAAGATTTTTTCGGAAATTTATTTTTGAATTTATGTTTCTTGATTGATTTTATACCCTTTCGGCAATGTCAAGAAGAAGTTCTTTTGTATCTTCAAAACCGAGACATGGGTCGGTTATTGATTTTCCGTATACATGAGGTTCACTGCCATTCTGATTACCGCCTACAAGGTAGCTTTCGATCATGACACCTTTGACCATAGAACGAATATATCCGTTATAACTGCGGGAATGAAGCACTTCTTTAACTATTCTTGGCTGTTCCATATATTTCTTGCCGGAGTTTGAATGATTTACATCTACTATTACTGCCGGATTTTCAAATTCACCCTCTTTTGATGTATAACGGCTGTATGCCAATATGAGATCTTCATAATGATAGTTAGGAAGATTATTTCCGTGTTTATTTACAGAACCTCTCATTATCGCATGAGCGAGCGGATTTCCTGTAGTTTCGACTTCTCTGCCGTTATAGATAAAGTGGTGTGAATGCTGTGCTGCTTTTATCGAATTGAACATAACGGTAAGGTCACCGCTGGTAGGGTTTTTCATACCGACTGCACAATCTATGCAGCTTGCTGTGAGTCTATGCTGCTGATTTTCAACACTTCTTGCTCCTACGGCGATATAGCTTAAAAGGTCTTCCACGAAAGGTGTATTTGAGGGATAAAGCATCTCATCGGCAACAGGCATTCCCGTTTCTTCGATAACTCTTATGAAAATTTTTCTCGTGGCAAGAAGTCCGTCAAGCATATTAGGCTCTTTTGTAGGGTCGGGCTGATGTAACATTCCTTTGTAGCCTTCACCTGTTGTTCTTGGTTTACCTGTGTATACACGAGGTACGACAAGAACCTTTTCTTTTATCTCATCACTGACCTCTTTTAACTTGTTCATGTATTCCATGACAGCTTCCTCATCATCCGCCGAACATGGTCCTACGATAGCTAAGAAACGGTCGTCTTTACCCGTTATTATATCTGCTATTTTTTTGTCGTTTTCCTTCTTTATTGCGGCAAGTTCATTACTGAAGGGAATGAGTGAACGGATAGCCTCGGGAGAAGGAATTGTTCTTATATTTCTGAAACCCATTATAAAAAACTCCTTATTTTTGAATTTAGGAACTGTAAATAAATTACTTTTAAATTTTGATGTAGAATAAATTTTCGCAGACAAGGCGGTAGAATGAGCCATAGCGATGGCTATGGTGATTGACGACAACGCAGTATGCGGAAATTTAGGCACGTCAAAATAAAAGATTATTTGTTTAAAGTTCCTTAATGTTATCCATAAACAATTATAATGATTTATGGTGGTATTTGTCAATAGTTTTGATACGATTAATTTACGTCTTTTACGCTGAATGATTCCATGAGAGATATATCTTTATGACGCTCGATGAAATTATCAAGGGTATACTGATTGGCGAAAAGAAGGATCGGGCGGTCAAAGCGGTCGAAAACAAGGGCACACCTTGAATTGACAAATTCCTTGAGTGATTCGGTATCGGTGGTATCTACCCATCTTGCGACACTGAAATTAAGCGGTTCCATTCTTATATCGGAATTATATTCGTTTTTCAGGCGGTATTCAAATACTTCAAACTGGAGCTGTCCTACCGCACCAAGGATCACTTCGTTAAATTCATTTTTATATATCTGTATCGCACCCTCCTGAGCAAGCTGGTCTACACCCTTTTGGAAGTGCTTTGCTCTCATTGTGTCAACGGGGCGTACACGCATGAATAATTCCGGTGGGAATGTAGGCAAAGGCTCGAAAAAGAGCTTTTCTTTGCTGTCGGTGAGGGTATCGCCTATCTGATAATTTCCCGAATCGTATATACCGATGACATCGCCGGCATACGCTTTGTCAACGGTTTCTCTTTCGTTTGCCATGAGCTGTGTCGATTGATTGAGTTTCATTTGTTTTCCTGTTCGGGAGAGTGTGACAGCCATTCCTCGCTCAAATGTGCCTGAACAGATACGCAGAAATGCAAGTCTGTCACGATGGGCAGGATTCATATTTGCCTGTATCTTGAATATAAAGCCGCTGAAATAATCGTCTGTAGGCTCGACATAGCCCGTTGTTGTTTTTCTTGCACCCGGGCAAGGAGAGAGTTCAAGGAAATGTTCCAAAAATTCGGTCACGCCGAAATCCGCAAGTGCCGTTCCGAAAAATACGGGAGAGAGTTTTCCGCTGCTTACCGCTTTTATGTCAAATTCATTTCCTGCACCGTCAAGAAGCTCTATCTCGTTTCTCAGATTTTCAAGATTTTCTTCCATTATAATGCCCTCAAGCTCACTGCCGTAAACACCTTTATCTCCAAGCTGTATCGTTTCGGAGGTATTATAGAGATGAACGGTGTTTTTCTGTCTGTCATACACTCCCTCAAAGATCGAACCGCAGCCTATCGGCCATGTAACAGCAACAGAGGGAAGTCCGAGTGCTTCCTCAAGTTCTTCCATAAGTTCAAGAGGGTCGTTTGCCTCACGGTCAAGTTTATTCATGAATGTGAAAACGGGTATCTCACGCATACTGCATACTTTAAAGAGTTTCTTTGTCTGTGCTTCGACACCTTTTGCGGCATCGATCACCATTACCGCACTGTCTACGGAAGTGAGTATGCGGTATGTATCTTCGCCGAAATCGTTGTGTCCCGGAGTATCCATTATGGAAACTACTTTTCCGTCATATTCAAACTGCATAACGGAAGATGTTACGGAAATACCTCTTTGCTTTTCTATCTCCATCCAGTCGGAGCGGGCAGAGCGACCTTTTCTGGCCTTTACTGTGCCTGCCTCATGGATAGCACCGCCATGGAGAAGAAGTTTCTCGGTGAGGGTCGTCTTTCCTGCATCGGGGTGTGATATTATTCCGAAGATACGGCGTTTCTTTATTTCGTTAAAGTCGGTCATGATATAGTTCCTTTCAAAATTCAAATCTTTATAATCAACATTGTAATTATAACCAATCGGAGAAAAATATTCAAGGAAAAATGAAAGATTTTTGAATAAATAATTAAAATATGTGAAAAATATTTTTGAGGTGAATTATATGGACTATTTAAAAGCTTTTATTGTCGGAGGAATAATATGTATTATAGGGCAGATACTTATTGACAAGACAAAAATGACATCGGCAAGAATACTTGTGCTTTTTGTTGTACTCGGGTGTATTCTGGGAGGGCTTGGACTCTACGAACCGATAGTTGATTTTGCTCAGGCGGGGGCAACTGTTCCACTGCCGGGATTCGGATATAACCTTGCAAAAGGCGTGATGAAAGAGATAGATGAGAGCGGTTTTATGGGAATATTTACAGGGGGCATAAAGGCGGCTGCCGGAGGTGTAACGGTGGCGGTGCTGTCGGGGCTTATAATGTCGCTTATATTTGAACCGAAAGAAAAATAAGCAATTGTTCAAAGAAACGGAAAATATGGAGAGGTGTGAAAAATAAAGTTTTTACGCCTTTCTTATTTTATATTGTTCTTCTTTTACATTTTTTTGATGATTTTTAAAAAAATTAATTATTATGTATTCCAATAAATAAAAATCTATGATATAATTATAGTTAGCGGCAATAAAAAATGTCGTTTATTAAGAGTGTACGATAAGTGCGGATAATTATGATCACATGAACTGAGAGGTATGATCGGATGTGCAATCAAGCAAAAAAATTTTTGAGATATATGCTCTCTTCGGTATTGCTTTCTTCGGTATTGACTTATTCACAGTTTAATATGAATATCTACGCACAGGAAATGGATAGCGGAGAAAAAGATACGGTCACGATGAATGAAATTGCAGGCAGCGGATGCAGGGTATATATGATAATGCCGTTATTAATGAATAATATTAAAATAATGGAGGATAACGGACTGTTACCGAAAGATGATGATGCCGACTATGAAGAAGTTACGGCGGAAGCTTCTGTAGATGACATTTATTTTGATGTCAAAAGCGGTCAGTATACGGTGAAAGAAAAACTTATCTGTAACGAGAGTATGGTGAACCACCTTGAAAGACTTAACAAAAATATGGTGGATATAAAGATATGTATAGATAAAAGGTCTATACCACTGGAGCGTTCTGTCATTGCGGAGGCAACAAATATAAATACGGGTGCGGTGGATTACAGCAAAATATTCGCATGGTGTAAGGAATTCTGCAAAAAATATTGTTCGGCAACCACAATGAGAGCATGGAACGGGAATCTGATAAACATACCGGGCGGTGACGGCAAGGATAAGATAAAAGAGGGAACAACAGCTACGGAACTTGCATCAAAAGTATATAACGCACTTATATCTTTCAGGTCGGAAGAGATAAAAGCTGTGAAAGCACTTCCGAAAAGATACATCGAATGCGATCTTTCGGCTCAGAAAATATACTGGTATGACGACGGGGAATGCTCGATGTCAACGGATTGCGTTACGGGAGCGGTTGATACTCCTACGCCTGTAGGTACATTTACTATAAAAAATAATATGGGAAGAACAGCTCTGTCGGGACCTACATGGTACGTCTGGGTGAATAACTGGGCATATTTTAGTCAAGGATGCGGATTGCATGATGCAACATGGCAGAAAAGCTTCGGCTTGGAAAGATGGCAGGCGGGATATGGCTCTCACGGATGTATAAACTTACCACTAAGTATTGCGAATCAGATGAGAAGCAAAACTTCTGTCGGAGATATAATTATAATACATAAATGATTGTTATTATACTCGTTGATTGAAGTATCTCAATTAACGAGTATAATAAGTTTTGGGTTTGTTTCTTATAATTAAAAGACAAAAAAATGTGATTTGTTATGTTTTTTGTGCAAAAAAGGTTGACACAGGAATAAAAAAATGATAAAATTGTAAAAATGTGTTTTAATGATGATTTTGAAAAGACTTTTATATAATGTTTTCTTTTCAAGAGGGGAGTGCGTTGTGATGGCATATTTTTTACAAGGTAGAAAAAAAGAATATACCGACTGTTATATGTGCTGTGATCTTATTTCTGTTTTTGTAAAAGGTATGTTATTTTTATTATTTGATATTGTTGATTTAAAAGGCAATTAAAGGGAAATATTTAAAAATTCCCTCTTATTGTCTTTTTTGTTGTGCAAAGGAGGAAAAAACGTGTTCAAACAAAAGGATCTTCTCGGTCTGCGTAATTTAAGCAGTGAAGAAATAATGGAAATACTCGAATTGGCTAAAGAAATGAAAGTCAGAATAGATAACCCGGAAAAGAGAAGCAACGAACTTAAACGATCGAGTATAGTTACGCTTTTCTACGAAAACAGCACAAGAACGAAAATGTCATTTATGCTGGCGGGAGATTATCTCGGAGCGATGGTAAAGGATCTGGGCGTTTCCACGAGCAGTGTCAATAAAGGTGAAAGCCTTATCGATACAGGCGTTACACTTGATATGATGGGAATAAATGTAATGATAATAAGGCACTCTATGACGGGAGCGGCACATCTTCTTGCAAGAAACGTGGAGGCTTCGGTCGTAAATGCAGGGGACGGAACCAATGAACACCCTACGCAGGCACTTCTTGATCTGTTTACGATACTTGAATACAAGAAGAGATTCAAAGACCTGAATGTTACGATACTCGGAGATATAGCACACAGCAGAGTGGCAAGGAGCAATGTATTCGGACTTACAAAGCTGGGGGCAAAGGTAACGCTTGCCGGTCCGTCAACGCTTGTATCAAACAGTATGAAGTCACTTGGTGTAGATGTGACGACGGATATACATGAGGCGGTAAGAAATGCCGATGTTATAATGGGACTCAGAATACAATTTGAAAGACAAAAGAATATGCCGTTTCCGAATTTAAGAGAATATTCAAACTTATTCGGACTTAATACGGAGGTGCTTAAATATGCAAAGGATGATGTGCTTATAATGCATCCCGGCCCTGTGAACAGGGGGATAGAACTTAGTACGGAGATAATCGACGGAAAAAATTCGGTTATAAATGTTCAGGTCAAAAACGGCGTGGCTGTCAGAATGGCTATTCTTAAATTGCTTACGGAAAGAAAGAGAGGAGAGGCATAATGAAGATACTTATAAAGGGCGGCAGAGTAATTGATCCCGCAAATAACAGAGATGAAGCATTTGATGTACTTATAAATGACGGAAAGATAGAAAAAGTTGAAAAGAATATAAATGAAAATGCCGATAAGGTGATAAATGCCGAAAATAAATGGGTGACTCCCGGACTTATAGATCTGCACGTTCATTTAAGAGAACCCGGCTATGAAAGAAAGGAAACTATAGCAACGGGTACAAGAGCGGCTGCTATGGGCGGATTTACAACGGTTTGCTGTATGCCTAATACTATGCCTGTGACGGATAACGAGATAATGATAGAATACATAAAGATGAAAGCCGAAAGAGAGGGAGCGGTGAATGTATTTCCTATCGGTGCCATAACAAAAGGGCAGAAAGGCGAAGAACTTGCGGATATAGGAAAAATGGCAAATGTAGGTGCTTGTGCAATATCCGAGGACGGAAGAAGTGTTGAAAAGGCTTCGCTTTTAAAGACAGCTATGAAATATGCCATGATGTTCGATCTGCCTGTATTTTCTCACTGTGAAGATCTCAGCCTTGTGGGAAAAGGTGTTATGAATGCGGGAGATCAGGCTTCTCTTTTGGGGCTTAACGGAATAAGCGATGACTCGGAAGAAGTGATAGTGTCAAGAGATATGATACTTGCTCAGAGTGTCGGTGCAAAGCTGCATTTATGTCATATGAGCACAAAAGGCTGCGTTCAGCTTATAAAAGAGGCTAAGGCAAGAGGTGTGAAAGTAACGGCGGAAGTAACGCCTCATCATTTCACTCTTTGCGACGAAGATATAACGGATTACGATGCAAATTATAAGATGAATCCGCCTTTAAGGGCAAGAGAAGATGTTGAGGCTCTCAAAGAGGCTCTCAAAGAGGGGATAATCGATGCTATTTCAACAGACCATGCACCGCATCATACAGATGAAAAAAATTGTGAATTTGAAAAGGCCGCAAACGGTATAATAGGTCTTGAAACGGCTCTGCCGCTTGCGATAACGGAACTTGTGGAAAAAGGGTATCTTACAGCTTATCAGCTTATCGAAAAGATGAGTGCGAATCCCGCAAAGATATTAGGCTGTGACAAGGGAACGCTTTCGGTCGGAGCAGATGCGGATGTTACGGTGATAGACCCGGATAACGAATATGTGATAGATATAGAAAAATTT
>JAFUUG010000336.1 GCA_017483905.1 Bacillota bacterium | reverse complement strand
TTTATACATTTTATTTTTTCCTCCTTAAATTTGAATACACAAGTACCATTATACACCATATTTTTAAAAATTCATATAGTTTTTTGCATAAATTTTATACGAATTTTTAAAAATTTTTATTTATTTTGTAATATTATCGCCGCAGTTATCGCTCCGCCTTTCAGCAAAACACTGCCGTATCATTCGATATTCTTCATTCTTATGACTGCCGTTATCCCGTTTGACTCTCCCACATCGTTATACATACAAAACATTTCCATATCAAATCTGTACTTTTCGCCGTCTTTTGCGATGTAGTCACAGCTATCCGTTATTCTTTCCTTTTCGGTAAGTATATCGAATCCTTTATTTACTTTCTTTTCAAACTCATCATTTCTGTTTGAAAAGATAAAATTGACATTTTTCCCGACAGCATCGGTCAAATCAAATAATCGTATCGCCTCATTATTTATCATCTTTATTCTTTTATTCTTATCTATCGAGATAATAGCAGCACCGCTTACGCCATTTAATATATTATCGAGCAATGTTGTCCTTTCCTTTATCTTGACCTCAAGATCATCATTAAGATTCTGTATCAGCTGATTTTGAAATTTAAGTTCATTTGCAAGACGTATATTTTTATTGTAGTAATTCCCATTATTTATGGCATAAGCAATATATTTGCTTATTTTCTTCATTATTTCGATATGTGTATCCGTATAATAATACACAGATGCAAGTGCCATTACACCAAGCACATCATTATCGTCATCTATCGGAACGACCATAACATTTTTAGGTACTACTTTTCCAAGAAAACTTTTTGTCACAAAAATAGAATCATCTGGCAGATCTTTGATTATTTTGATCTCGTTTTTGGCAACAGCCTGACCGAGAGCCCCCTCTTCTATCGAAATGTCAAACTGACTGTATAATGAATTTCCGAATCCCACCGAATCCGCTATTTCAAGCCTGTTCGTTATCTTATTTACATTGTAGAATACCGCCCAGTTACTTTCAACAAGCTCCATTATATCAGACATTACATTCTTGAAAAAGTTTTGAAGTTCCATATTTGTGACCGTTGAAACAAGTATTTTGTTCATTATTTCATATATGTGGTCTTTTTCTTCAATGCTTGTCTTCAATTCTTCGATACTTTCCACAACATCTTTAAGCAGACTTTTCTTAATTCTCTCATCTATACCGCTTGTATCGAGATTTTTGATCGAATATGCGAGTTGAGCAAGCAGATCCAAAAAAAATTTTTCGCCAATGATCCAATTCACAATAATTATTCCAAGCGGAATAAATACAAGGAACATTTTCATAAACAACAACAGAGAAACAATTTGGTTTCCCCAGCTTATCATATAATAAGCATAGCATACAGTCAATAAGAAATCCGCCACAAATGCAAACCATAACAAAATTTTATACTTCTTATCTTTAGTCATATCATCACCCTCTCTGCCGCATTATATAATTTAAAGCCTTAATAACGTATGTATCTGCGGAAAACGAATAATACATCAGACCTCTTTTTCTGCAAAATTCGCTTATCCTGCCATTATACTTTTTCAGACTTTCCTTGTATCGTCTTATCATATCTTCATCTATTACGAGATTCTGCTCTTCTCCGCTCTCGCTGTCCTTCAATGAAAAACTTCCCATTTCTTCGGGTTCGGTTTCCTCCCTTGAAAGCACCTGCAAAAGTATAATATCCTGTTTCATATACTGTAAAGCCTTTACAGCCTCTTCATATCCGTTCTCATCGAAAAAATCGGATATTATCACACTGAGTCCTTTTTTGAGATTTAGTCCGCTTCTCATTGATATCGCTTCATTGTGATTCGTTCCGCTTTCATTTTCAATATCGTCAAGAAAATCAATTATTTCCATATATCTGTTTTTATTGTCAATGCTGTTCTTCCTCTTTACGATCTTATCATTGTATGAATAAATATTCACTTTATCCATATTCGATATCGCAATGTAAGCAACGGAAGCTGCAATCATTTTTGCAAACTCGTTTTTTTCTCCGAATCCCATAGACTTTGACGAATCGAGAAATATATTTATTTCCGCCTGCTTTTCTTCCATAAAAAGTTTTACATTCAGCTTGCCGTTTCTTGCATATCCTTTCCAGTCGATCCTTCTTATGTCATCGCCCGCATTGTATTGCCTGAAATCTGAAAACTCAAGAGACAGCCCCTTTTTATCCGATTTTCTCATGCCGCTGTAATTGCTTTGCATTTTGCCGCTGACGTTTAAATGCATCAAATCAAGCTTATTGAGAAAATCTCTTGTTATTTTACTTTTAATGCTCATTATATCATACCTCTGTCAGCTTTCTTATGATATGATCAGCATCTATATTATCCGCTGCCGCCTCAAAATTAAGGAATACCCTGTGTCTTAATACAGGAAGTGCCGCTTTCTTTATATCATCATAAGCTACATTATATCTTCTCTCAAGCAGTGCAAATATCCTTGCGGCAGAAATTATCGCCTGCGCACCTCTCGGACTTGAACCGTATCTTACATATTTTTTCGTTATTTCCGGCGCATCTTCGTTTTCGGGATGCGTATTAAGTATAAGCTGCATCGCATACTCAAACACACTTTCCGCTATAGGCACACTTCTTGCAACTTCACCCATTTTAAGTATAGTATCACCGTTACATATCTTCTCGCTTGTCTGTCCCTCTCTTCCCGTTGTAAGCGCAACTATTTTCATAAGCTCACTTTTATTTGGAAAGCTTACATTAAGTTTAAACAAAAATCTGTCCATCTGTGCTTCCGGCAGTGGGTATGTACCCTCCAATTCTATAGGATTCTGCGTTGCAAGCACAAAAAACGGACTTGGCAGCTTATATGTATTGTTTCCTGCCGTAACGGTCTTTTCCTGCATCGCTTCAAGAAGCGAACTTTGAGTTTTCGGCGTTGCACGGTTTATTTCATCTGCAAGGACGATATTTGAAAATACGGGACCTTTCTGAAATCTGAATGCACCGTCCTCCCTGTTCATTATGTCCGTACCCGTTACATCAGAGGGCATAAGATCGGGAGTAAACTGTATTCTTGAAAATTCGAGATCAAGTACTTTTCCTATCGTTTTTATAAGCTGAGTTTTTCCAAGTCCGGGAAGACCCTCCAGCAGAACATTTCCTCCTGCTATCATGGAGATCAGCACGTTTGTTATTATTTCTTTCTGTCCTATTATAGATTTCCCTATTTCATTTCTGATCCTGTCGAATTGTTCGGGAAAATTCCTTATATCATCTTCATTAAACATTTTTATCTGTTTCCCTGCTTTCCATAATATAATTTATCTGTCCGCCTATCAATATTATGGCGGAAATAAGATTTATCCATATCATCAATATAAATATAA
>JAFUUG010000335.1 GCA_017483905.1 Bacillota bacterium | reverse complement strand
CTATAGGTGAACTGGAAAACGACAATATCATATGCGGATATACGACGCTTGTAAACTGGGATAATACTCCTTACGCAGATGATATGGTAACGGCTATAGTTGAAGTGAAAGTGACACCGCAGACAGACAGAGGCTTTGACAAGATAGCACAGAGAGTATACAATTTTGATGAAGTCAAATCTGTTTTTCTTATGTCGGGTGCATTTGATCTGCTAGTGATGGTCGATGGAAAGAATATAAAGGATATATCGAATTTCATTTCGTCAAAATTATCTACGCTTGACAATGTGATAAGCACTTCCACACATTTTGTGCTTAAAAAATACAAAGACCACGGAGTTATACTTAATAAGGATAAGGGTCATGACGAAAGGATGATCGTTTCGCCATGAAAAATCTGATCGCAAAACAAATCGCTGAAATGCCTTATTCGGGCATAAGAAGATTTTTTGACCTTGCAAGCACGATGAAAGATGTGGTTTCTCTCGGTGTGGGTGAGCCTGATTTCGATACGCCATGGACTGTGCGTGATACGGCTATAAATGTGCTTGAAAAGGGAAAAACGACTTATACATCAAATTCGGGTCTTATCGAATTAAGAGAGGAGATAAGCAGATACCTCAAAAATACGATAAAGACGGAATACGATCCTAACGGAGAGATACTTGTAACTGTGGGAGCAAGCGAGGGTATAGATCTGGGACTTCGGGCTGTGATCGAAAGAGGCGATGAAGTGCTTCTGCCCGAACCGAGCTATGTTTCATACAAGCCTTGTATTCAGATGGCAGGCGGTATACCTGTTATAATAACGACAAAGGAAGAAAATGAATTTCGTCTGACTGCCGAGGAATTAAAGGAAAAGATAACGGATAAAACAAAGGCTCTCATTCTTCCTTATCCGAATAACCCTACGGGAGCGATAATGGAGGAAAAAGACCTTAAAGCGATAGTTGAGGTATTAAAAGATAAAGATATACTGGTGATAAGCGATGAGATATATTCGGAGCTTACTTACGGAAACAGGAAACACGTTTCCATATCTTCATTTGAGGGAATGAGAGATAAAACTCTTGTACTGAACGGATTTTCAAAATCATTCGCCATGACGGGCTGGCGGCTTGGATATGCGGCAGGCCCTCACGAGCTTATAGATGCTATGAGGAAGATACATCAGTATACGATAATGTGCGCTCCGACGGTAAGTCAGCACGCAGGTATCGAGGCACTCAGAAACTGTGAAAAAAATGTGGAGAATATGCGGAAAGAATATGATGTGAGAAGAAGAATAATGCTTAAAGGATTCAGAGATATGGGACTTGAATGCTTTGAGGCTCTTGGAGCATTTTATTTATTCCCTTCGATAAAATCAACGGGAATGACATCTGATGAATTCTGCGAAAAGCTACTTGAAAGAAAAAGAGTTGCGGTAGTTCCGGGAACGGCACTGGGTGACTGCGGAGAGGGATTTATAAGATGTTCTTATGCTTATTCCGTAAATGACATAAATCATGCACTTGACAGGATCGCCGAATTTATCTCGGAGATAAGGGGGTAAATAAAATGGCTTATGAGGAATTGAAAGAGATCATAAAAAACAGTGACAATATCGTATTCTTAGGCGGAGCGGGTGTTTCTACGGAAAGCAATATCCCCGATTTCAGAAGTGAGAAGGGGTTATACAATGCGGTGAACAAATACGGATACCCGCCTGAAACGCTTATAAGTCATACTTTCTTTATGAGAAATACCGACAAATTTTATGAGTATTACAAAGAAAATCTGATATACCCCGATGCAAAGCCGAATGATGCCCATAAAGCACTTGCAAAACTTGAAAAAATGGGAAAATTAAAGGCAATAGTTACTCAAAATATAGATAATCTTCATCAGCTTGCCGGAAGTAAGGCTGTATATGAACTGCACGGGTCTGTATACAGAAATTACTGTATGGACTGTCATGAATTTTATGACGAGAAATTCATACTCAAGGCAGAGGGCGTACCTAAGTGCGAAAAGTGCGGCGGTATCGTAAAGCCCGATGTTGTACTTTATGAGGAGGGGCTTGACAGTAACGTGATGTCGGCGGCGATAAGGGCAATATCAAATGCAGATGTACTGATAGTCGGCGGAACATCGCTTGTCGTATACCCTGCGGCGGGGCTTGTGAATTATTACAGAGGAAATAAACTTGTGCTTATAAATAAAAGCACGACTTCATTTGACGGACAGGCCGATCTCGTGATACATGATAACATAGGAAAGGTATTCAGAGAGTGTGTACTTGAATAGGGTGAATGTATGGAAGTACTGGTGATAGATGCCTGTGTGGGCGAGAAATCGAGAACGAGAAGTCTTGAAAAGTACATTGAGGAAAAAGTAGGCGGAAATATAAGCAGAATAAGGCTTATGGAGGAGAAAGAACTCTATGCCCTTAATGAAGAACTGCTCGGAAAAAGAAATATATGTGTGCAAAACAATGATTTTTCGGATGAAATGTTCGGGTATGCAAAGCAGTTCATGAAAGCCGAAACGATAATCGTTGCCGCACCATATTGGGATCTGTCTTTTCCTGCGGTATTGAAAAAATATATAGAGGCGATAAATGTATGCGGACTGACTTTCAGATATGATGAAAAGGGTATGCCCGTAAGTCTGTGCAAGGCGAAAAAGCTGATATATGTAACGACGGCGGGAGGATATATAATTTCCGATGAATTCGGATACGGATATGTAAATTCTGTAATGAAGCTGTTTTATGCGGTGGAGGAGAGTATTTACATAAAGGCAGAGGGGCTTGATATTTATGGAGCAGATATTGAAGGCATAATCAACAAAGCCAAAACAGAAGCAGACAAAAAAATAAAATAAACTGATTACGGAGGAATGTGAAAATGGGCAGAGCCTTGATAATAGGTGCAGGAGGAGTTGCAAGTGCAGCAATAAGCAAATGCTGCCAGAACTCGGAAGTTTTTGAGGAAATATGTATTGCATCGAGAACGCTGTCAAAGTGTGAGGCATTAAAGGAAAGACTGAAAGAGAGCAAAACGAAGATACAGACGGCAAAAGTCGATGCGGATAATGTAGATGAACTTATCAAGCTGATAGAAGATTTTAAGCCTGATGTTGTGCTTAATCTTGCACTTCCTTATCAGGATCTTACGATAATGGATGCCTGCCTTGCAACTAAGGTGAACTATGTGGATACGGCAAATTATGAGCCGCCGGATACGGCAAAATTTGAATACAAATGGCAATGGGCATACAGAGAAAAATTTGAAAAGGCAGGAATAACGGCACTTCTCGGAAGCGGATTCGACCCCGGTGTAACGGGGGTATTCTGTGCTTATGCGCAAAAGCATTATTTTGATGAGATAGAATATATAGATATTCTCGATGCGAATGCAGGGGATCACGGATACCCTTTTGCAACGAATTTCAATCCCGAAATAAATATAAGAGAAGTATCGGCAAAAGGAAGTTATATCGAAAACGGAAAATGGGTGGAAACGGAGCCGATGGAGATAAAGAGGGTATATGATTTTCCCGAAATAGGGGAAAAGGATATGTATCTGCTTCATCATGAAGAACTTGAATCTCTTGCACTGAATATAAGGGGTATAAAGAGGATAAGATTCTTTATGACTTTTTCACAGAGCTATCTTACACATCTGAAATGTCTTGAAAATGTGGGTATGACTTCGATAAAGCCTATCGAATATGAGGGAAAGCAGATCGTTCCGCTGCAATTTTTAAAGGCTGTACTGCCCGATCCTGCATCGCTTGGCCCGAGAACGAAAGGAAAGACGAATATCGGCTGTATAATGCAGGGAAAGAAAGACGGAAAAGATGTTAAATATTATGTGTACAATGTGTGCGATCATCAGGAATGTTATAAGGAAGTGGGTACACAGGCTATTTCTTATACGACGGGCGTGCCTGCAATGATAGGGGCAATGATGCTGATGACGGGCAAATGGGATAAGAAAGGTGTTCATAATATTGAGGAGTTTGACCCCGATCCTTTTATGGAGGCACTGAATAAATGGGGACTTCCTTGGAAGGAAAGTTTTGAGCCGAAATTGGTGGATTGAGATGATGAAGATTGGAATGAAAGGTGAGGACGATGAAAAAGAAATTGATAGCGGCTGCTGTGGCTGCTGTTATTGGATTTAGCTGTTCGGTAAATGGATTTGCGTTGGAAAATGGAGCAAATGATGAAGAGACTGTGGTTATAGAGAACACGGCGGCGGATACTCAAAGGCTGATTTCGGAGAAACCGAAAAACGAAGAAATAAAGGCTATGGGTGGCTCAACAGATGGAGAGGCTTATGCTGTTGAGGGCGGAAATATTTATATAAAGGATAATGTTGTGGTTGGGTGCGATGATAGCGTGACGAGTGCAGTGATTCCCGATGGTGTGACGAGCCTTGGATGGCGTTGCTTTAGCGGCTGCAGTTCATTGACAAGTGTAGCAATTCCGGAAAATGTGACGAGCCTTGGATGGCTTTGCTTTAGCGGCTGCAGTTCATTGACAAGTGTAGCAATTCCGGAAGGTGTGACGAGCCTTGGATGGAATTGCTTTAGCGGCTGCAGTTCATTGACAAGTGTAGCAATTCCGGAAAATGTGACGAGCATTGAAGAGTCTTGCTTTAGCGGTTGCAGTTCAT
>JAFUUG010000334.1 GCA_017483905.1 Bacillota bacterium | reverse complement strand
TAATAATATCAATAATCCCATAAAAGTAAAAGAAAATGAGATAGATGTCCATGTAGTTGTTTCTTACGGCTGCAATATAGCCAAAGCTGCCGGTGATGTCATCGGTAAAATAAGATATATGGTGGAAGAGCAAACGGGAATCGAAATAGAAAATGTCAATGTATTTGTTGATGGAATAAGAAAGGTATCAAGCGAAGATAAGAGATGAAACTTGAAGATGATATAACGAGCGTTAAAAATATCGGTGCAAGCAGAGCGGAAAAACTCAAAAAACTTAATATATTTACCGTAAAAGATCTGATCGAATATATACCGAGAGATTACGATGACAGAAGTACAAGTGTTAAAATAAATGAGGTCAAAATAAATGAGGTCAATACGGTAAAAGGAGTAATAATGAGTAAAGGGGAAAATGTTAAGATAAAGAACATTACCGTTACGAAGATAAGACTTAAAGACGATTCGGGATTTATCGAACTTGTATGGTATAACCAGCCGTATATGAAGAATGCTTTTGAGTACAGAGGACAGTACATAGTGACGGGAAAAGTCACAAATAAATATGGAAGAGTTCAGATGGCTTCACCCGAATATGAGAAGATAGGTGATGAGCGTGAACTTATTTCAAGCGGCAGGATAGTGCCGATATATCATCTTACTTACAAGATATCGCAAAAACTTTTAAGAAGTACTATATTAAGTACACTTGAAGAAGTAAAAAATGAGATCGCTGATTTTATGCCTGAAAGTATGCGGATAAAATTCGATGTATGCGAAAGAAGATATGCGATCGAAAATATACATTTTCCCGAAAATAATGAGGCTTTCTTTAAAGCACGAAGGCGGCTTGTGTTTGAAGAGTTTTTTATATTACAGACAAAGCTTATGCAGCTGAGGGGAAATATAAAAAGAAATGAAAGTGAAATTTATATAGAAGATACCGATGACAGCGAATTGAGGGAAAAATTTCCGTTCAAATTTACAGATGCGCAGGAAAAGGTCATGAATGAGATAAAGAATGACTTAAAAAGCGGATATGTAATGAACAGGCTGATACAAGGCGATGTCGGATCCGGAAAGACTGTAGTTGCGATGGCGGCTTGTTACATTGCGGTGAAAAACGGGTATCAGGCAGCACTTATGGCTCCGACAGATGTGCTTGCTTCGCAGCATTATGAAAGTTTTACAAAGATATTTAACGAGATGGGGATAAAATGTGTTCTCCTTCTCGGTAATATGAAAAAAAGCGAAAAAAGACGGATATACGATTCAATAATAACGGGATATGCCAAAATTATAATCGGAACTCATGCGGTTATACAGGATGCCGTAAAATATGACAGGCTCGGACTTGTGATAACAGATGAACAGCACAGATTCGGTGTAAGACAGAGAAGCAAATTATCGGAAAAGGGTGATATGCCCCATGTAATCGTAATGACGGCTACACCGATACCGAGGACTCTCGGGCTTATTCTTTATGGTGATCTTGACATATCCGTTATAGATTCGCTGCCTCCGGGAAGGCAAAAAATAGATACTATATATGTAAATTCAAATTATTATGAAAGAATTTATAATTTTATAAAGAAAAATGCCGATGAGGGAAGACAAGCATATATAATATGTCCGATGATAGACGAATCTGATAACAAAGAGTTAAAATCGGTTAATGAATATACCGTAAAATTAAGCGAAGAAATATTCAAAGACTATCGTGTGGCAAGTGTTCACGGGAAAATGAGCAGCGGTGTAAAGCAGGAAATAATGAGTGAATTTGCAAGGGGAAATATTGATATACTTGTATCGACGACTGTTATCGAAGTCGGGATAAATGTTGCAAATGCGACGATAATGCTTATAGAAAATGCCGACAGATACGGACTTGCACAATTGCACCAACTAAGAGGGCGAGTAGGAAGAGGAAGCGAAAAATCATATTGCATAATGATAAGCGATTCCAAAAGCAAAATATCAAAGCAGAGAAT
>JAFUUG010000333.1 GCA_017483905.1 Bacillota bacterium | reverse complement strand
GAAATTTAAGATAATATGGTTATATGCGATTTGGTACCCAAAAATTAGAGGTCAGGAGAAATATGTATGGAAAAAGAATTGGCTGCGTTATATAATGAACTGGCGAATAAAATAATTGAAATGATACCGACACAGTGGTGTAAAGTATATTTTCTGGGAGAAGTGGAAAAAGGAAAACTCAGTTGGAATTCGATTTTTTATTATAAAGATGATAGTGATGAAAAATTTATAAGACAAGATGATATAAAATATAAATATAATATGGCGAAAGATATTTATGACAAAATGGATGACAATATACAAGATGTTATGTTAAAAATTTACGATTGTTTTATAGAGAATGGTCAAAAACCTTGGGAACAATTAAGTATGTCGTTTGATTCTTCGGGAAAATTTAGTATTGATTTGGGTTATGGAATATTAAGCGAAGGTAAATATAGTCAAATAGATAGAGAAGTTATATGGGCATATAATAAATTTGGTTATATACCGGAGAAAGGAACTTTCTTTGGAAGAAAATTAGATAATTATTTAAAAAGCGAAAAAGGAATATATTGAATTAATATATCAGATGTCCGGTAAAATAAAATGATCGTCGGGGATAAATCAGGGGTTATAAATATCTCACAATTAATCTTTTTACGGTATTGCTTTAAGATATTACATTTAAAATGAACTTTAATTTAAAAATTTTATGCTGATATATTTTAAATTTTCTTTATTTGCAAAAGAAAAAAGTAAATATTACTAAAGTACATATTAATTACCGTAAAAGACTTAAAGTTGATTGGTTTATAATCCGAAAAAATGATATAAATCACTGTTTTATTGTCGTCAAAATTACCAAAAAAATTGACTGAATATGATAAAAATTACGGTCTGCCATTATGGGAGATTATAAAAAGTTTTATATTTAAAGGATAACTTTTTAACAAACTTTAATTTTCTTTGTGCAATATTACCAGTATGACATAATGTTAGAGTTATTTCTTTATGGTTGCTTTTACTAAATTGAATAAAAATTAAATAATTAACAATGTTGTTGGTTATTTTTACCTAAAACGACCTCAAAAAAACAGTAAAAAAGCACATTTACCAAGTGTGATTTTAATGCTATAATCTTAATTGTTCAAGAGATAAAGCTTGAAGAAAAAAATAAATGTTTATATATAGTAGTTAAAATTTTTAGGAGGTCTATTTAAAATGAAATTCAAAGCAAAGAAAGTTCTCAGCGGAATACTGGCAGCAGCTATGACATTAACTTCCGTTCCTTATCTCTCGGTATCTGCATTGGCACCAATGACAGTGCTTGCAGCATCAAGCGAAGTATCGGTAGTAAAAGCAGAGGGTTGGTATGAATCGGCTTGCATACAGTGGGCACCTGTTTCGGGAGCAGCACAGTATAAGGCTTATGTAAAGAAAGCGGGAACTTCTTCTTATATACAGCTTGACGATCCGTTGATCAGAAATTACGGTTCTTACTGGAGAGCTGATGCGTTAGGTCTTGCAGCAGGCTCTTATTCGATGAAAGTAGAAGCAATTAATTCAAGCGGAAAGATAATTGCAGAGAAAGAGGCAACAGGTCTTAGTGTATCTGCTTATGACCGTTCCGGTTCTGCTTTCTCATCAAATTCAACATACAAGACAGGCTCAGGTGCATAAAACGATTAAGGTACATTGAAAAGCACCCCACAGGTAGTATATGTTACTGCTGAAACCGAAAAGACGGTCAAGGCTGACATTATATCCGATGCAAAGGGTAATGTAAAGACATACACAGGTTTTCAGGATATAGTAAACGGTTTGCAGAAAGGCTATGATAAGAGAGGTCTTGATATAAGAATCGTTGGTACGATAGATGCTTCAAATATGGATTCTTTCGGTTCTTCCGCAGAGGGTCTTCAGGTAAAAGGTAAATCGGCTTACAGCGAAATGAACCTTACTATCGAGGGTGTCGGCGAAGATGCTGCAATCAAGAATTTCGGTATACTTATCAGAAATGCGGCACAGGTAGAAATAAGAAACTTCGGTATATTGCTTTGCATGGATGACTCTTTATCATTAGATACTTCAAACTGCAATATATGGGTACACAATATGGATTGCTTCTACGGAGCAACAGGCGGCGATGCCGATCAGGCAAAGGGCGATGGAACGATGGATGTAAAGAGTGGTTCAACTTATGTTACATTCTCATATAATCACTTCTGGGATAACGGAAAATCTTCTCTTTGCGGTATGAAATCAGAAAAACCTGAATATTTTATAACTTATCATCACAACTGGTTCGATCATTCAGATTCAAGACACCCAAGAATCAGAACAATGTCTGTACACGTTTACAACAACTATTTCGACAGCTGTGCAAAATATGGTGTAGGTATGACAATGGGCGGTTCTGCTTTCGTTGAAAACAACTACTTCTTAGATGTTACAAAGCCAATGATGATCTCCGGTCAGGGTACAGATAAGAGCGGTGCAGGTACTTTCTCGGGCGAAGCAGGCGGCGTTATCAAAGCTTACAACAACAAGATGTCTTTCAATAAAATAAGCAGTTCAAAACTTTCTTATATAACTCAGAAATCAAGTTCAACAGGTTTTGATGCAGTAGAAGTAAGCTCAAGAACAGAAAAAGTAGGTTCTGAATACAAGGCAGCTTCGGGCGGAACAACATACAATAACTTCGATACAAGTTGGGATCTTGGTGTTAAGACACTTGATGCAGTTGACAATGTTCCTTCAATTGTTATGGCAAATGCAGGTCGTATGAACGGCGGAGATTTCCCAACTAACAGAAGCAGCTTCTCAATACTCAATGACGCATCAAGTTACAGCGTTGATACAGCATTCAAGAATGCTATGGCAGCATATAAGAGTTCTATCGTTTCTATCGGCGGTTCGGTAGACGGTTCTCAGGTAGTTGTTGTTACAACAGAAAAAGCAACAGAAACTACTACTAAAGAAACTACAACTAAGAAAGAAACAACTACAAAAGCAGCTACAACTACTACAGAAAAGGCAACAGAAACTACTACTAAAGAAACTACAACAAAAGCAACAACAACAAAGGCAACAACAGAAAAAGCAACTGAAACTACTACAGCAGCAGCTTCTTCATCATCAAAAGCAGTTGCAATGGGAAGTTATACATTAAATTCTTCAACAGTTACTTCTAAGACAGCTACTTATGCAAATATGGTATTCAATGCAAGAAGCGTTGACAGCACAGGCGTTAAATTAAGAAGTGAAAACAGCATTACATTTACAGTTGATAAGGCTTGCACGATGACAGCAGAAGTATCCGGAAAGGGAATCGCTGTAGCAGGTACTACAACAAGCACAGGTACTGTAAGTGTTGCACTCAAAGCAGGTACTTATACTATCACAGGTTCAACTTCGGGAAGCAACTCTACAATATCCAAGATAACTTTTGCAGCATCAGGCTCTGAAACAACTACTAAGGCAGCAACTACAACAACTAAGAAAGAAACAACAACTACAACAACTAAAAAAGAAACAACAACAGAGGCTACAACTACTACAGCAAAGGCTACTACAACAGCAACAACCACAAAGAGTTCTTCATCATCATCAAACAGCATCAAGTTCAGCAAGAGCAGCATTTCTGTAAAACCGGGCGCATCGGCTACATTAAATATAGATGCAAGCGGTGAATATTATATCGAACAAGAGGGTGCAAGCTGGTGGTTAGAATCTGATTTCCTTAATGTATGGGGTTCAAATTCAGATAAGAAACTCACAGGAAAAACACAGACATTTACTATAAATCAGTGGTGCGGACTTGCAAATGGATATAAGTTTACTTTAACTGCTCATCTTGTAAGCGATCCAAGTGTAACAAGTACTGTAACTGTAACAGTTAAAAGCTGATAGTAATAATATTATAGTAAGCGACATTAAAAAATGTCGCTTACTATAACCCTCCGGGGGATGCACACGACTGCGTATAAGGTAGTTAGCCGCTTTGCGGCACGCAGTCGGCGCGAGTAAACGCCCAAAGTACAAGTACTTTTGTCGTTTACTATAAAAAGATATGAATAATAAGGTTGGTATGGAGAGGATCTGTACCGACCTTATTTTTTTATAATAAGAAAATTAAATTTGAAAAGGTATCTCGATATGAAGAATGATGAGATCAAAAAAATAATAAAAAATATGATAATGTATTGACTTTAAGTTAAAATAAATATATAATTAAATTGTTAAAAGAAAAGGGATTCGGGGAAAGTTTTACAAAGAATATATATTTAAGAAAGGAATTAAAAAATGGCAAGAAGAGCAAATTTATCTGTTAGTGAACTTATTACGGCAAAGGAAAATGAGATCGTTAATCTTACGGAACAAATTAAAAAAACTAAGGCTGAGATCAAAGAACTTAAAGAGAAAAAGAAAGTTGAAGACAGTCAGAAGCTTTTGGATGCAATTGCATCAAGCGGAAAGACTATTGAAGAAGTATTATCTATGATAGGTAATCAGCAGTAATATATTAAAGTGGTGTGATGCCACATTTTTTCGGCGAAAGGTTTCGGGTTTTCGCCGATTTTTTATTTGTATCTTTATGAGGAGTTTCTGTGATTTTTACATTTACAGATACCAGCTTCATTTCGCAAAGCGGCGGTATTCTATGTATCGTTAAACTCATCAGAAGAATTATCGGATATATATTCGGCTGATACGAGTTTTTCTGTTTCAGATATTGCCTCTGCATGACCTGTAAGGGCAGCAAATGGTGAAAATTGTGCGGCTCGCTCAGTCATTGTCATTTGCGGATGAAATTTTGAAACATGAT
>JAFUUG010000332.1 GCA_017483905.1 Bacillota bacterium | reverse complement strand
CATAATTCTTTGCAATATCAGGGTGTACCTGTCCTATAAATCCAATATACACCCCGTTTAATTTAACAGATGCGCATCTTCCCGGATGCATAAAAGCTATTTCTGTGTTTCTTTCATACTCTGTCTTATCGGAAATTCCGAGCACATCTGTAAGTTCTTCTATTATGCCCTTTATATCAAAGAAATCACATTTTCCGTATATACCTACAGTAAGCATTGATTTTTCATCTGGAAGTTCCGTCATAGGAACACTTTTCGGAATATATACTTTACCAAGTTCAAATAATGAAGCTTCAGGGTTTCTTCTGTTAAAATTCGTTGAAAGCGATGTCAGCATACCGTTAAGAGTAGTCGTTCTCATTATACTGAAATCCTCTCCCAAAGGATTTGATATAACCACGGTCTTTCTCATTTTGTCATTTTTATCTATACCGAGTTTGTCAAATACTTTAGGGCTTTCAAATGAAAAATTCTTAGACTCTGATATTCCAAGTGATATCATAGTATTAACTATCACGTCATCTATCACTTGACTTCGGCTCTTTTTTCCGACTGTAGGCGTACCCGAAGAAAGAGTCGTTTCTATCTTGTCATATCCGTAAAGACGACCTATCTCTTCCGCAAGGTCGGCCTGTGAAACAAGATCGGGTCTGAACGTAGGGATGACAGCCTTGTTTCCATCTGCTTCAACTTCAATAAGCTTGAATATCTTTATCATTTCATCACTCGAAATATTAGTTCCGAGCAATGAGTTTATCCATTCGGGCGTATAATCGAGAGTTATTTTTTCTCTTTTATTAGGATAGCAGTCTACCATACCCTTTACAACTTCTCCGCAGCCAAGCATCTCTACAAGCTGTGCCGCCCTGTTTACAGCCTCATAAGCTAAGTTAGGGTCTATATTTTTTTCGTATTTTGCGGAAGCATCTGATCTCAGACCTACTTTTTTAGCTGTTATTCTTACATTTGAACCATTAAAATTAGCCGATTCAAAAAGGATAGCTGTCGCATTTTCGCTGATCATCGAATTTTCTCCGCCCATAACACCTGCTATTGCAACAGCCTTGTTGCAGTCCGATATTACAAGCATAGATTCATCAAGCTGTCTTTCAACACCGTCAAGAGTTGTTATCTTTTCACCCTTTTCCGCATTTCTTACGATTATCTTTCGTCCATCTATAGTATCTATATCAAATGCGTGCATAGGCTGACCAAGTTCAAGCATAACGTAATTTGTTATATCAACTATATTGTTTATCGGTCTTACCCCTGCTGCCGTAAGTCTGTGTCTTAACCACTGTGGTGAAGGCGCTATCTTCACATTTTTGACTGCCCTTGCAATATATCTCGGACAAAGCTGCGGATTTTTTATCTCAACAGATATCATTTCGTTGATATCTCCGTCAGCCGTTTCTTTAACGCTTATTTCGGGATATTTAAGAGGTTTTCTGAATGTTGCCGCTGCTTCTCTCGCAAGACCGATTATACTGAAACAATCGGGACGATTTGAAGTTATCTCGAATTCTATCACGTTGTCATCTATTTCAAGTATAGGCTTTACATCAGCACCGAGTTTCTGTTCTTCCTTGAATACATAGATCCCGTGTTCCGGTGCTTCGGGATAATCATGTCTTGTAAAGCCAAGTTCTTCTATTGAGCAGAGCATACCGTTTGATTCGATTCCTCTGAGTTTTCCTTTCTTTATCTTTACAAGTTCGCTTCCGTGATATACGCTTGCCCCCACAACAGCAACAGGAACGATATCTCCCTCATTGAGATTGGATGCACCCGTAACTATCTGTAAAGGTTCACCCTCTCCTATATCTATCTTTGTTATAACAAGTTTGTCGGCATCTGGGTGCTTTTCAATAGATAAGACTTTACCCACGACAACGCCGCTTATCGCATCACCTTTATTTTCTACCGATTCGACCTTTGATCCCGAGAGAGTTATCTCGTCCATAAATGTCTTGACATCGCAGTCTAAATCAACATATTCTTTAAGCCAATTAAATGGTAAATTCATACAAAAGTTCCTCCTGTATCAAAATTTTCTATCCGGTTTTTCCATATTAGAATTGCTTCAGAAATTTCACATCGTTTTCATATAATAATCTCAAATCGCTTATCGCATATTTCTGCATAGTAACACGTTCAAGTCCCATACCGAACGCAAAACCCGAATAAACATTTGGATCTATCCCCGACATTTCAAGCACTTTAGGATGTACCATACCGCAGCCGAGAACCTCTATCCAGCCGCTGTCCTTGCATACTCTGCAGCCTTTTCCACCGCAGGCAAAGCATGAAGCGTCCATTTCTGCACTTGGTTCCGTAAAAGGAAAATGATGTGGTCTGAAACGAACCTTTGTATCTTCTCCGAAAAGTTCTTTTGCAAATACAGCAAGCGCACCTTTAAGATCGCCCATAGTTATTCCCTTGTCTATTACAAGACCTTCAAGCTGATGGAATATAGGAGAATGTGTCGCATCCACTTCATCGGCACGGTAAACTCTTCCCGGAGCGATTATCTTTATCGGAAGTTTGCCTTTTTCCATCACACGCACCTGCATAGGCGAAGTCTGCGTTCTTAAAAGGAAATCTCCCTCACCCTCTACATAAAAAGTATCCTGTTCATCTCTTGCCGGATGATCCTTTGGAATATTCAGAGCCTCAAAATTATAATAAGCAAGTTCCACCTCGGGACCTT
>JAFUUG010000331.1 GCA_017483905.1 Bacillota bacterium | reverse complement strand
GGTACATTCCGGGCAGCGTCTTGAGTTCGCATTTTGTCTGCTTGCATATCTCAAGTATTTCCCTGATCGTTGTTTTCGATGCGGTGGGCATAGCGATTATGATTTCGTCAATGTCGTATTTTACGGCATTTTCTATTATGGAATCCCTGCCTCCTACTACCTTAACTCCGTGAATATAATTACCGATCTTTGTGGAATCGTCATCGATCACGCACATCGCATTCTTTTCGATGTAGCTTGATGATCTCATTTCACGAATCAGAGAGTTGCCGGCATCCCCGGCACCTACGATCATAACATTTACGCTTTTTGCGTTACTTACCCTCTTTTCTATAAATGTCCTAAATGCCCTGTAGAAAAATCTCGTCACCGCCACTAGAAACAGCAAAAATCCTCCGAAAAAGACATAGCAGCTTCTCGGATAAATCCAGTGCAGAATCAGATTAACCGTGATCATCTGGATCACTGCGGAGCAAAAGCACGCACCGAATATACTTAACATCTCCGGTGCCCCGGCGTATTCCCACAGGCTCTGGTACAAATGGAACAGCCAGAACAATATAAGGGTTATAATAATGGAATACGGCAAAAACCTTATCGCCGTATCAACGTATATCCTGTCGGGTATCTCTGCGACGGAAAAATCAAACCGAGCAAGGATCGCGAGAAAAGTAGCTGCAATAACGCTCAATGCGTCACACAGCATAAGACCTATTCTTCTAACTATCAGTTGTTTGCTTTTTATCATAAATCTGCCACTGTTCTTATCATTTATTCAAATGTTCATTATAGCAAACGGACCTTGCTATTGCAATTAACACAAGGGTGCACAGAAGGAACGGCGGTACTATAAAAAAGTTCTCCATAAATGACGCCGCAAGTATTGCAAATACCGCGGATACCGCAGATCTTGCCACAATACTTCGGGCTGCTTCTTCCCGCAGTTTCATGAGGCTTCTGATCAGTAAAAATACGGTCACGCCGAAAACTATGACTCCGTGTACTATAAGTATGTCCAAAAGACCGTTGTGAACCTCGAACATTCCTCCCATCCAGTCAACATTTATCCTGTATGAGCTTCCGATTCCTGTAAGCGGCGATTTTAGAAAAGCGTTCCACAAATCAGCCCATATCTCATCTCTTCCCGAAATAATATCTTTATAAAAAATCCTGACATTAAATGCTGCAATAAAGCGTCCGAGCCAGACGTAAACCAGCGAGACGGCAATGGCCCCCAGCGTCATCATCAGTGTTACTGCTGTATAGAATACCTTATTCTTCCAGATTTTAGACGGAATAATAAGTAATATCGCAAATACGGCGAGCCCAAGAAATGCGCATCTCGCCCTGTACCACGCAATAATATTGTATCCCCACACAAACATAAACAGTATAAATCCAAACAGAAAACGGGCACCCGCCACTTCCGTCTGCTTAAGCCTCTCATGGAAGATAATAAATCCGGTTATGGCAAACACGAATCCGGTAATAAGCACAAGCCCCCCATAGTTTGTGTTATAGCCTTTAAAGTACCCTTTAACGTCATAAGTCCAGTAGAAGAAATAAAAGCCCAAATATATACAAAACAAAGCGATCATTGAATCGGAGAGCTTAATCTTGTCCGATAGATAGATCATAATGAGGACATCCACCGCCGTAAGCCATGCGCCCTTCCCCGAACCTACAATAAAAAGATTAGCTGCCGCAACGGCACAAGCAGCTGCAACAAGGATAAAATACCTGTCGGTCACAGCCTGCCTGAGTGGTACATAACACAAAAAAGAGAGCGCAAGAAATACAAAGGAAATCAAGGTTCCGTAGGGAGCAATTGCTTCATACCATACATACTCATTCCAAAGCGAGACTGTCAGGATAACAATGGCGGCAAAAAGAGCCAGGTTACCCGCTGTTATTCTGTTTTCACTGATATTACCGCTTTTCATTAAACCTTACCCGCACAGCGAAAAAGATCTTTTCGGCTATAGCCTTTACATCCTTATAGTTCATTAATACAGTTACCGCAAAGAGGACTGAACATACAGCGTATTTTCCGGGTATGCGTCCAATCATTGCCACAGACATGGCTACAAGGATCAGATAGCCCAGTGCATCCGACAACAGATTGTTTTCTAAAACAACATACTTTCTCACAAATTTATATGCAAGAGCACACATTAAAGCATAGCTTACAGCAGTTGCTACAGCCGCTCCCATGGCAGAAAAGTGCGGAATAAGAGCAAGGTTCATGGCCACATTTGCAACTGCCCCCACCCCCGTGGCAACTCCCATAGACTTTGAATCCTTGTACGCAAGGCATATTGACCCGAGAAATCCGGTCAATGCCCCGAATATAACAGAGATCAGAAGGGGCGGAACATATATCCACGCTTCATAGAAATCCTTTTTAAACAAAAAAGCGGCTATGGGATTGACCAGAAGTATAAGCAGACCGCAAAGAATTACCATAAAACTGTTATACGTCCTGTACATATCGGTAAAGAATTCCCCGCTTTTTTCGTCCTTATAACTCTTGGTGGCTGACATTTGCCATGCCTGGGCGAAAATCCTCTGAAATACCATCAATATGGCGGGAATCTTGTATGCAACGCCGTATACTCCGTTTACAGCCGCACCACACAGAGCCAGAACTATATATCTGTCTGCCGCATTGTTGATCCAGCTTCCCGTAGAATAGGCTATAAGAGGTGCTCCGTAACCAAGCATCTTCGCCTTAAGGTCACCATTTTCCGGTAAATCCCGGATAAGCCCTGCTCCTCTTCCCAATAACAGCATAATGACCGAGGCGGAAGTAAAAGCAATTACCTGTGAAAAAATGTAACCGTTAAGACCTGTTTTTATCACAAGCAGGAAGATGATATTTGACACTATAGTTATGGCAGTTGATGAAACCGAGCCGGTCACTACTATAGGAACTTCCTCACAGCCCTGAAAATAAAGAATCAGGAATTCATACAGTGAATTTGATATGAATAACAGTGCAAAAAGCAATACATACCATTTTATGTCAGTGCTCACAAATGCAAATGAAGCTATACATAATCCCACAACAACAGCATCGGCACGAAATACGAACGAGAGCCCGATCTTCAGGATACTGCCCCTCATTTCGGTGTTCTCTATTCCGAACCGAAGGGCTGCCTCTCCCATGTTAAGCGTAAGCATGGGAACAAGCAGAAGAAGCGTTACCTGCATTATATCGGCGATTCCGTATTCATATGTTGTCAGTACTCCGGTATAAAGAGGCACCAGAAGAAAAACCAGTATTTTTGACACAAAATTACTGATCGTAAACAAAGCGATGTTACCGGCAAGATACTGATACCTGCTCTTTGTTTTCTCTTGGGATCTGCCCATATCAGTCTCCGAAGTTAAACTTTGAATTCACAGCAAGCAGCATAAACAGAACATTTACAGAGTAATTAGCCCATATAAGATCTACATCAAAAAAAGACTCTATACATACCGCAAACAATGCAATAACCGAACAGCTTACCACTTTACTGCTCTCTATTCTGTCATGTATCCGTCCCCATGTTCCGAACATGAGATACAGCATCAGTGCAAAAACGGGTATGCCGTGTATAACGAGTATATTGTACATGGCATTGTGAACATTGAACTCAAAGAAGGAGGTTATTGTCACTCCCGTACCTATTCCCGTCAACGGCTTGTGCCTAAACAGCTCCCAGAACTCAAGCCATATTGCTTCACGTCCCGAAAAAATGTTTTTGTAGAAAAAGGGCATACGGAAGTTAACACCCTTTGTTCCGAGCCATATGTAAAAGGCAACAAAGAGCAGGGACCCGAATGTGGCAAATACGCATACGGCATAGTAGAATCCCTTTTTCTCCCAAAATCGTTTGGGCACGATAAACCGCAAAATAAAATACGCAAAGAGCATTATAAATGCTCCCCGTGACCTGTGATACAAGCTGATCTGCAGACTCTTCACAAGAGCGATCGTGATTAAAAGACCTGCAATTTTGTGTTTTTCATACAACGCTTCGAAGAAGATCAGTGCGCAAAGAGTCGAAAACACGGTGAAGGTCG